>NZ_JBKQOT010000293.1:0-20285 GCF_052145395.1 Roseiarcus sp. | reverse complement strand
CCGGCGCGGCGAGGGCAAGACCGGCCACGAAAACGGCGCAGGCGAATGCATGAATCGAGCGACGGCTCGACTTGAAGTCGGATTTTGACGAGGCTTGCATCGTTGGGTCCCTTCCCGTGAGTGGGTGGAGCCGAGGGACCACGTGAGCGCGCGCATTATTCGTCGAGCGACGGCGCCGTGAGCGAGGAGAGCCGCCGCGAGGTGCGAGCCGGGCTCGAGGCGCACCTTGCGCGCCTCTGGCGTTACGCGGTTGTCCTCGCAGCCTCGCGCGACACCGCCGACGACCTCGTCCAGGCGACCTGCCTGCGCGCGCTCGAACGAGCCGACCAATACCAGCCCGGAACCCGCCTGGACCGCTGGCTGTTCTCGATCCTCCGCTCGATCTGGTTCAATGAGCTTCGGGCGCGGCGGGTTCGGGAGGGATCGGGACTGGTCGCGGCGGATGAGGCGCTGTCGATCGACGGCGCCCGGACCATCGAGACGAATGTTTTGGCCTCTGAAGTGTTGACGGCCGTCGGGCGCCTGCCCGAGGCTCAGCGCGAGGCGGTTCTGCTCGTCTACGCCGAGGGCTATAGCTACGCCGAGGCGGCGGAGACGCTCGGCGCGCCGATCGGCACGGTCATGAGCCGGCTTCACGCCGCCCGGACCGCGCTGGCGAAATTGAGGTAGGAGGGCGCCGGTCCAATGACCGACGACGAGGAGCTGATTGCGCTGATCGACAACGAGCTCGAGCCCGAGGCGCGCGCGCGCCTGACCGCGCGCCTCGCCGAAGACGAGGCTCTGCGCGCCCGGTTCGAAGCGCTTCGCCAGTCCCGCGACCGCCTCGCCTCCGCGTTCGACGCGCTGCTCGATGAGGCCCCGGTCGAGCGGCTCGCCGCCGCCCTCCCCAAGACCGCGCCGGCGCCGCCGGCCCCGCGCGCGCGATTCCGGTGGGCGGAACTCGCCGCCGGGTTCGTCGTCGGCGTGCTCGTTGCAGGCGCTCTCGCCTGGTTTACGCTCGGGCGCGTCGAGGGCGAGAGCGAGGAGGATTGGCGCGCCGCCGTGATCGAATACGCCAACCTCTACACCCCCGACACCTTCGCGTTCCCGAGCCCCGACGAAGCCCTCGCCGCCCGGCAGTTGCAGGCGGTCGGCGGCAAGGTCGGTCTCGACCTCACGCCCCAAAGCGTCGCGACGCAGGGCCTCGCCTACAAGATCGCGATCAACTTCGCTTTCGCGGACAAGCCCCTCGCCGAGATCGCCTATACCGACGAGAAAGGCGCGCCGGTGCTGTTCTGCATCACCGCCGACGGAGCGGGAGACGCGGCGCCGCGCCCCGACAAGCGAGATGGGTTCTCGACAGTCTCCTGGTCGCGCGGCGGGCGGAGCTACATGGTCGTGGGGCGACAGCCGGAAGACCGGGTCGTCGCTCTTGCGCAGACCTTCGCGGCGCGGTTCTAGGCGAGAACGGCTACGGACGCCGGCCGCTGTTCAGGCGGCCCCGCCGCGTCCCGCCGCCTCCGCCGCCACGGCGTGGAGCGCGTTCGCCATTGCGGCCAGGGTCGGCTCATGGCCCTTCACGGCTTCGTGACGGACGGCGAGCCAATGCGGCTCGTTGTAGGAAAGCCATGTCGCTCCGCGCTCGTCCTGCCAGACGAGCGCCTTGAGCGGCAGGTCGATGCCGATGGACTGGACGTCCTGCATCAGCGGCGTGCCGGCCTTGGGATTGCCGAACACGAGGACCTCGGTCGGCCGGAGTTCGAGCCCCGCCTCCGCCGCCGCCCTGGCGTGGTCGATTCGGGCGAGCACGGCCATCCCGTGAGCAGCGACCGCGGCGGCGAGCTTGTCCATCGTTTCCTTCGGTCCGAAACGGCTCTCGATCGTAACCAGTCCAC
This sequence comes from Roseiarcus sp., assembly GCF_052145395.1. Taxonomy (NCBI): domain Bacteria; kingdom Pseudomonadati; phylum Pseudomonadota; class Alphaproteobacteria; order Hyphomicrobiales; family Roseiarcaceae; genus Roseiarcus; species Roseiarcus sp. The sequence continues at coordinate 18,411 of NZ_JBKQOT010000293.1, read as the reverse complement.
CGGCCGCCATCGCCGCCCTCCTCTGTCCGTTCCGGCACGCCGAGGGTTTCGGCGCCTTGACCGGCTCGCGATTATGTTGCGCAACGCCGTCATGTGCGAGGCGAATTGTTCGTCCATACGTTGCAAGCGTCGCGGACCGAAGAGCGAAAGGGAAAGCGGACATGATTTGCGTTGGACAGGCGCTCCGCGCCGGACTGTTCGCCGTCGCGGCGCTCGCCGTCCCCGCCGCGTCGGCGCGAGCCGAGGAGCCGTCCTTTGGACCGGAACTGCAGGGGTTCGACTATCCGTGGCCGGTCAGCGACTACGCCTTCTCGTCGCAGGGCGAGGCGCTGACCATGCGCACTATGGATGTCGCCCCGTCCGACCCGGCGAACGGGCGGACCGCCGTCCTGCTGCACGGCAAGAATTATTGCGCGGCGACCTGGGAGGACACGATCCGCGCGCTCTCCGCCGCCGGCTACCGCGTGATCGCGCCCGACCAGATCGGCTTCTGCAAGTCCACGAAGCCCGAGCGCTATCAGTACAGCTTCCAGCAGCTCGCGGCGAACACCCACGCTCTGCTCGCTTCGCTCGGCGTGACGGATCCGGTGCTCGTCGCGCATTCGACCGGAGGCATGATCGCGGCGCGCTACGCCCTCATGTACCCGAAGGAGGTTTCGGCGCTCGTCCTCGTCAATCCGATCGGGCTCGAGGACTGGAAGGCGCTCGGCGTCCCCTGGCTCTCGGTCGATCAGTGGAACGAGCGCGAGAAAGCGACGACGGCCGAGCGCATCCGGGCCTACGAGCAGGCGACCTATTACGCAGGCCAGTGGCGGCCCGAATACGACCGCTGGGTAAACATGCTCGCCGGGCTTGTCCGCGGGTCGGGCCATGAGATCGTCGCGCGGAACCTCGCCCTCATCGACGACATGATCTTCACCCAGCCGGTCGTCTACGAGTTCCCGCTGATGAAGTTCCCGACGCTCTTGATGATTGGCGACAAGGACGTGACCGCGATCGGAAAGGACGTCGCGCCGCCCGACGTGCGCGCCAAGCTCGGCCATTATCCGGAACTTGCGCAAAAGGCGAAGGCGGCCATCCCGGGAGCGGAGCTGATCGAATTCCCGGACGCCGGCCACGCGCCCCAGATTCAGGACGCGCAACGGTTCAACGCCGCGCTGATCGACGCGCTCGCGCGGCTTGGACGGTGACGCTCGGGCGAACGGCTCAGAGGCCGTAGCCGGTCGCTCCGATGGAGGGAGCGCGTCTCGCGCTCCTTGGGCGGCGAGACGCCGCCCCTCCGATTGACCGCGACACTTTCCGCAAAGGCCTGGAATACAGCTCGGCGTCCCGATCAAGAGTCGGGACGTCGATTTCGATCGGCGCACCGGCGCCCATGGACGCCGGTCAGGCGGACCGGCCGCTTCGGCCTTAAGGCAGCGGCGGGATGCGCAGCACCTGGCCCGGATAGATCAAGTCCGGATTAGTCAGCATAGGCTTGTTGGCCTCGAAGATGACGTTGTACTTGTCGCCCTTGCCCTTGCCGTATTCCCGCTCGGAGATCGCCCACAGCGTGTCGCCGCTCTTGACGGTATAGTACTTCGAATCGGGATCGGTCTTAGTGGGCTTGATGTCGTTCTGCACCGTGCTGACGCCTTTGGTGTTGCCCAGCGCGATGGCGATCTTCTCGGCCTCCTCGGTCGACTTCGCCGTCCCCGACACCTTCACCTTGTCGCCGTCCACTTCGACCTTGACGTCCGAGTGATCGAGGCCGTGCTTGTCGAGCTCCTTCTTGAGCTCTTCGGCCGGCGCGGCCTTTGCGTCGCTGCCGCCGAAAATCGACGCGCCAGCGTTCTTGATGAAACTGATCAGTCCCATGGTTTGCTCCTTCTGCCGGCGACCGGCCGGCCTTTCGCAGCGAAGGGGGCACCCCCTAAGGCGGGCGCACTATTCCCGAACCGCAAGCGCAGGACAAGTCTGGAGGCCGCGTCGCGTTCCTGCTAAGCCTCCCCGATCCCGCTTATTCCGGACGCCCGCATGAAAGACCCCTACGAGGTCCTCGGCGTCGCCAAGACGGCGACCCCCGAGGAGATCCGCAAGGCCTATCGTCAACTCGCCAAGAAGCTGCATCCGGACCTCAACCCGGGCGACAAGCACGCCGAGGAGCGGTTCAAGGAGGTCTCGGCCGCCAACGAGCTCCTGTCCGATCCGGACAAGCGCCGCCGCTTCGACGCCGGCGAGATCGACGCGTCCGGGGCGGAAAAAGCGCCGCCGCAGGGCCGCTATTATCGCGAGTACGCCAGCGGCGCGGGACACCCTTACGCCAGCGCTGAAGGCTACGCCGACTTCGCCGAGGGCACCGCCATCTTCGCCGAGCTCCTGCGCCGCAGCCGCGAGCAGGCGAGGGAGCAGGCAAGGCGCGCGCCGGGCGCGGACCTGCATTACGAGCTTCACGTCCCTTTTCTCGACGCCGTCAACGGTGCGGTGAAGACGATCACCCTACCCCAGGGCGGAACGATGGACGTGACGATTCCCACCGGCGTCGAGGACGGGCAGGTGCTGCGCCTGCGCGGCAAGGGCGCGCCAGCGCCCGGCGAAGGCCCGCCCGGCGACGCGCTGGTGCAGATCGTGGTCGAGCCGCACCGATTCTTCACCCGCGAGGGCGATGACATTCTTCTCGAATTGCCGATCACGGTGAAGGAGGCGGCGCTCGGCGGAGAAGTCCGCGCGCCGACCACGACGGGCGGCGTCATGCTCAGGATTCCCAAGCGCTCGAGCACCGGCGATACCCTTCGCCTCAAGGGCAAGGGCGTGAAGACGCGGCGCGGCGCAGGCGACGAACTGGTAAAACTCAAGATCGTCATGCCGAAGGAGCCGGACGCCGAGTTCGAAAACTTCCTCGCCGGCTGGACGCCGCCGGCGGGGTACGATCCCCGCAAGGAGATGTGAGCCATGATCGACGAGGGGGAGTTTTTGCAGCGCGCCCATCTCGACCGGACGACGCTCGAGGTTTGGATCCGCGAGTCCTGGATCTGCCCGGACTGCACGACGCCCGAGCGGGCGTTTACCGAGATGGACCTCGCCCGCGCCAACCTCATCCACGACCTCAAGCACAATATGGGAGTCAACGACGAGGGGCTCGACCTGATCCTGCATCTGATCGACCAGATGCACGGGCTGAGGAGGGCGCTGGCGGAAGCGCTGGCGAGGCTGCCGGAGAGGGGGAAAGGCTGACCTTGGCCGGATTCACCCGAACCTTGACGGGAGACGCAAAAAGGCGGAGCGTTTGAAGGTAGTGATGGGAACCCGCTGAGGGTAACAGTATGGCGGAAGCCGACAACAGTCTGATGCTGACGATCCTGAGAGAGATCCGTGCCGACACGAACCAGCATCGAACGATGCTGCTTCAGGTCGTCGATCTCCTGCGCCGTCACGACCGGCGGTTTGACGAGATCGAGCGGCGCTTCGGCGACGTCGAGCGACGCATCTCTGACACGCGTGCAGAAATCGAACTGATGGTGAAGGCCGAATTGCTGGGAAGGCTGACACATTTCGAAACGCAAATGGATGAGCGGATCGCGCAACTTGAGGATCGGCTTTCCGCGGCCGAACGCCCCCGCAGTTGAAATGAACGGACGGCCGGTCTCGCAATCCATCTGATCGCGCTGCTTGAGGAGGCGTCCTTGCGATTTTCGAGCCATGTCTTCGGCCCCGCGGCTTTGCTTGCCGTAAGTACCGCCACCCTCGCCGATGAGCCTTTCCCGAAGACCGGCGCGGCGAAGCTCGCCGCCTATTCGGTGTGCCGCTCGCTTACCATCGTCGACATGGGGCCGGTCGGCTCGAACTCGTCCGCCGAATGCACCGGCATCGTGAAGACCCGCGACGGCTCGAAGCTGCTCAACAACCTCGCGATCCGCTGCCTCGAAGAGGCGAAGGCCCGGCCCGAGGGCTACGCCTTCACCGGGACCTGTATCCATACGGACGGCGACGGCGACAAGCTCTACATGACCTACGAAGGCCCCGAGAGCGGCGACGTCGCGCTCCTGGGCGGCACGGGCAAGTACAAGGACGTCACGGGCAAGGGAACCTGGTCCGTCGTCGACGCGCCCGGCAACAGCGCGAGCCTTTTCCTCTTTACGCTGACTTACGACGTGAGCTGGACGACGAAGGAGAAATGAAGCCGGCGCCCGCGGCTCTCTAATGAGCGCCGAAATTGCCTGTCGTGTCCATCCGCACATTATTCGGATAAGGCGGGTCAGGCGGGGCACACCCTGCGACGGAGAAGATCAGCGCAAATGCCGACAGCGTTTTGAGAAACCGGACCACGCGTTGTCCTTCCTGAAAGCTTCGGCGAGCGCGGCGGAGGCGTCGGGCGGGCGAGGCCCGACTCCACAAAGTCGCCACGCGCGGCCGCTAGACCATCGACCGGTCCACACGCGCATCGGAGTTCGTTCGTGGCTACGACCCCGCGCCCGCCTCAGATCATCCCCTACCTGTTCTACCGCGACGTTCCCGCCGCGCTCGACTTTTTGACCCGCGCCTTCGGCTTCAAGGAGGAGATGCGCCACGGCACGCCGAGCGGCGGCATGCACGCCGAGGCGTCCTTGCAGGGCCAGGTCGTCATGATGGGCCAGGGCGGGACCAGCCAGGACCTGAAAACGCCGTCGGACGTCGGCGCGGCGACGATGGGCGTGTTCGTCTATATCGACGACGTCGACCGGCATTACGAGGCCGCCAAGGCGGCGGGCGCCAAAATTGTCCATCCGCCCAAGTACGCCGATTACGGCCGAAACTATTGGGCCAATGACCCGGAGGGGCATCCGTGGTTCTTCACCACGCCGCCGAAAACGACATGAGCGAAGGGCGCGCAAAACCTGTAGCCGCGATCGGTGATCGCGGCTGACGCGGTCCATAGGGCGCCCATACGGACGCCCGTATGTCGGGTCTCACCGCCCAGGGAGCCCGAGACGCGCTCCCTCCGTTTGGTTCCACGCACCCTTCCTACGCCTTTCCCCACCCTCCCCCCGTCGGCGTGATAACCTCGATCGCCTCGCCCGCCACCACTTCCGTCTGGGCGCAGCCCGGCAAGACCTCGACGCGGCCATCGTTGCGGCGCACGGAATTGCGGCCGAGTTCGCCTGGGCTCCCGCCCATCATGCCGGGGTTCGGGACTTTGCGATGCCCGCTCAGCACCGCGACCTGCATGGCTTTGAGGAAGCGGATGCGGCGCAGCGTGCCGTCGCCCGCCTTCCATCGCCCCTTGCCGCCCGAGCCGCGGCGAATGTGAAAGTCCTCCAGCACCGCGGGGAATCGGCTCTCGAGAATCTCCGGGTCGGTGAGGCGCGAGTTGGTCATGTGGGTGTGCACGGCGGCGGCGCCGTCGAAGCCCGGGCCGGCCGGCGCGCCGGAACAGATCGTCTCGTAATATTGGTGGGTCGCGTCGCCGAAGGTGAGGTTGTTCATCGTCCCCTGCGCCGAGCCCAGCGCGCCAAGCGCGGCGAACAGCGTGTCCGTCACCGCCTGCGATACTTCCACATTCCCCGCCACCACCGCGGCCGGATAACGCGGCGACAGCATCGAGCCTTCCGGCAAGATCACCCGAATCGGCTTCAGGCACCCGGCGTTCATCGGGATGTCGTCGTCGACCATGACGCGGAAAACGTAGAGCACGGCGGCGCGCGTGACCGGCTCCGGCGCGTTGAAGTTGGTCGGCTGCTGCGGCGACGTGCCGGTGAAATCGACGGTCGCCTCGCGGCGCTCCTTGTCGACCGTGATCCTCACCTTGATGACGGCGCCCTGGTCGGAGACCGATTCCGCCTCGCTGTCCGCGAGGCGGTCGATCACCCGCCGCACGCTCTCCTCGGCGTTATCCTGCACGTGGCCCATGTAGGCCTCGACCGTCTCGAGGCTGAAATGCTCGACCATGCGGCGAAGCTCGTGCGCGCCCTTCTCGTTGGCCGCGATCTGCGCCTTGAGGTCGTTGACGTTCTGCACCGGATTGCGCGCGGGCCAGGGTCCGCTCGTCAGCAACGCAACGAGGTCCTGCTCGCGGAAGCGGCCGCGTTCGACGAGCAAAAAATTGTCGATGTAGATTCCCTCTTCGTGGATCGTGGTCGCGAGCGGCGACATCGAGCCCGGCGCGACTCCGCCGATGTCGGCGTGGTGGCCGCGCGAGGCGACCCAGAAGAGGATTGTCTCGCCCCCTTCGTCGAAGACCGGCGTGCAGACGGTGATGTCGGGCAGATGCGTGCCGCCGTTGTAGGGCGCGTTCAGCGCGAACGCGTCGCCGGCGCGGATGCGCCCAAGATTCTCCTTGATGATCGTCTCGACCGAGCGGTCCATCGAGCCAAGATGCACGGGCATGTGCGGCGCGTTCGCGACGAGGCTCCCCTGCCGGTCGAACACCGCGCAGGAGAAGTCGAGCCGCTCCTTGATGTTGACCGAATAGGCGGTGTTCTGCAGCGTCACGCCCATCTGCTCGGCGATCGACATGAATAGGTTGTTGAAGATCTCGAGCATGACCGGATCGGCCTTGGAGCCGATCGCTTCGCGCTTGGGCAAAGGTTCGACGCGGGTCAGGACGACATGGTTCTTCGGCGTGACCTCCGCCCGCCAGCCCTCTTCGACGACGATGGTCTGATGCGGCTCGATGACGAGCGCGGGGCCGGCGACGGACGCCCCGATCGGCAGAGCCTCGCGCAGGAACACGCCGGCCTCGCGCCACGCGCCCTTTGCGAAAAAGCGCGTCCGGCGCGCGGGCGCCGGCGCGCCCTCCGCCGCGATCGGGCGCGCCCGCTCGGCAAAGCGCGCCGCGCCGCCGACCGCCTCCGCCGACACCGCTTCGATCACAACTGCCTTCGTCCTGTCGATGAAGCCGAACCGGCTCTTGTGCGCCTTCTCGAAGGCGCGCCGCATGGCGGCGCCCCAGCCGAGCGCGATCTCGATCGTCGTGTCGGACCCGGCGTAGCGCAGTTGCGCCCGCCGATGGACCTTGACGTCGCGCCGCGCGACCCCCTGCCGCTGGACCTCCGCGACCGCGCTGTCGGCGAGCGCGTCGGCGATGAGACCGACGCGTTCGAGCGCGAGGGCGTCGAGCGGTTCGTCAACCCCTTGTGCGCGCTGCGCCGCGATGTCGGCGAGTCCCATGCCGTAGGCCGACAGCAGCGACGACAGCGGATGGATCAGCACGGTCGAGATCGAGAGTGCGTCGGCGACGTCGCAGGCGTGCTGCCCCCCGGCGCCGCCGAAGCAGTTCAAGGCATAGCGCGTCACGTCGTAGCCGCGCGCCACCGAGATCGTCTTGATCGCCTCCGCCATCTTGGCGACGGCGATGGCGAGGAAGCCGTCGGCGACGGCCTCGGGCGCGCGGCCGTCGCCGATTTTCTCCGCGAGCGCCTCGAACTTCGCGCGAACCACATCGGCATCGAGCTGCGCGTCGCCATGTGGCCCGAACACTTTTGGAAAGAGGTCGGGGATGAGCTTGCCGGTCATAAGATTGGCGTCGGTGACGGCGAGCGGACCGCCATGGCCGTAAGCTGCGGGGCCCGGAACGGCGCCGGCGGAATCGGGGCCGACGCGATAGCGCGCGCCGTCGAAAAAGAGGATCGAGCCGCCGCCCGCGGCGACGGTGTGGATCTTCATCATCGGCGCGCGCATGCGCACGCCGGCGACCTCCGTTTCGAAGGCGCGCTCGAAACGCCCATCGAAATGGGCGACATCGGTCGAGGTGCCGCCCATGTCGAAGCCGATGACGCGGGAAAAGCCGGCGCTCGCGGCCGTGCGCGCCATCGCCACCACGCCGCCCGCGGGGCCCGAGAGGATCGCGTCCTTGCCGGCGAAGAGGCCTGCCGATGTGAGCCCTCCCGACGACATCATGAACATCACCTGCGCGCCGGTGCGCTCGATGTCGAGCGCGCGCGAGACGCGTTGAACGTAGCGGGCGAGGATCGGCGACAGATAGGCGTCGACAACCGTCGTGTCGCCGCGCCCAACGCGCTTGATGAGCGCCGAGCATGCGTGGCTTTCCGACACTTGCGCAAAGCCGAGCTCGCGGGCGACGGCGCCGACCATGCGCTCGTGTTCGGGATAGCGGTAGGCGTGCATGAACACGACCGCGACCGCGTCGAATTTTTGCGCGCGCGCCTCGGCGAGCGCCGCGCGCACGGCTTGCGGATCGGGGGCGGCCTCGACCGTTCCGTCGGCCCGCACGCGCTCGTCGATCTCGATCACCGCGGAATAAAGCTGCTCCGGCTTGACGATGTTCTTGGCGAAGATTTTCGGGCGCGCCTGGTAGCCGATCTCGAGCGCGTCGCGGAAGCCACGCGTGGTCACGAGCAGCGTGCGCTCGCCCCGCCGCTCCAGGAGCGCGTTGGTCGCCACCGTCGTGCCCATCTTGACCACGCCGATCGCGCCTTCCGGAATCGCTTCGCCCGCGGCGAGCCCGAGGAGGCGCCGGATCGCCTCGACCGCGGCGTCGTCATAAAGCGCGCTCTCCGAGAGGAACTTTCGGGCGTGCAGCCGGCCGGCCGGATCGCGGCCGATGACGTCGGTGAACGTGCCGCCACGATCGATCCAGAAGTCCCAGCCGCGTCTTGCTTTCACGATCGTTTGACCCTCGCCGCCGTCGCCGGCTTTGGCCCGACCCTACGAAAGGTCCTATGATTGGCGCAACCAATCGATAAGGAGGCTCATCATGGAAACGGTGAAGTTCGGCAAGACGGGCCTGCAGGTGTCGAGGCTGTGCCTCGGCTGCATGACCTACGGCTCGGCCAAGTGGCGCGAGTGGGTGCTGGAAGAGGAGGCGTCGCGCCCGTTGATCCGCGAGGCGCTGGAGAAGGGGATCAACTTCTTCGACACCGCAGACGTCTATTCGCAGGGGGCGAGCGAGGAAATTGTCGGCCGGGCGCTGAAAGAGTACGCCAAGCGTCCCGAGGTCGTGATCGCCACGAAGGTCCATGGGGCGATGGGCCCCGGCGCCAACGCCAAGGGCCTGTCGCGCAAGCACATTCTCGAAGGGATCGACGCCTCGCTGAGGCGGCTCGGGACGGACTACGTCGACCTCTACCAGATCCATCGCTTCGACCCGCTGACGCCGATGGAGGAGACCCTCGAGGCGCTCAACGACGTCGTGCGCGCCGGAAAGGCGCTCTATATCGGCGCCTCGTCGATGTACGCCTGGCAATTCGCCCGCATGATCGGCATCGCCCGCGCCCGGGGCCACGCCGAATTCGCCTCGATGCAGAACTATTACAACCTCGTCTATCGCGAGGAAGAGCGCGAGATGATGAAATTCTGCCAGTTCGAGAACATCGCCGTCATCCCGTGGTCGCCGATGGCGCGCGGCTATCTCGCCGGCTCCGGCGTCGGCTCCGGGGCTTCGACGGTGCGCGGCCGGACCGACCCGTTCAGCGCGACGCTCGGCCTCGGCTCGCCCCAGGACGAAGCGATCCGCGAGCGGGTGAACGCTGTCGCGAAAGAGCTCGGAACAAAGCCCGCCGTCGTCGCGCTCGCCTGGGTGCTATCGAAGCCCTTCGTGACCGCGCCGATCGTCGGCGCCTCGAAGCCGCATCACCTCGCCGACGCGGTCGCGGCGACCGAGCTCAAGCTCGACGCTCCCACGATCGCCACACTCGAGGAGCCTTATCAGCCCAAGGCGGTGGCGGGGCATGCGTGAGCCCTTCTCCCCGCTCTGCGGGGCGAGGGGCTTGAGGAGGAGCGCATGACCCAGGCCGGCACGAAGGACCATCCCATCACCATCGAGCCGATCGCCGGGCGCGTGCGCGTCGTCTGGCGCGGGCGGACGATCGGCGAGACGACGCGGGCGCTCGAACTCGCCGAGGCGGGCTACAAGCCCGTCGCCTACATTCCGCGCGAGGATGTCGACATGCGATTCCTCGACCGCACCGACCGCGTCACGACCTGCCCCTACAAGGGCGAGGCGAACTACTATGCGATCCGCGACGACGACGCCCGGGACGACAACGCCGTGTGGACCTACGAGCATCCGAAGGGAAGCGTCGGCGAAATCGCCGCGCATCTCGCGTTCTATCCGAACCACGTCGAGATCGTGCGCGCGGGTTAGGACCTATCGCGCCCGTATTGTTCAGCGTGAAGGCCGAACCACCAGCCCAGCCGGGCACCCCGTCTGCGAGGGCTGAGCCGCAAGAATGAGATCGCCGATTGGCGCCGAACCGGCCACATTGCCGGCCAGCGAAATCATGAGTTCGCCAATCGTCCGCTGCGAACCGTGACCTTGGCAACTCACGGTCACGCGCGCGCCGGCGCCCGCGCCGAACGACTGGTCGAATGCGGCTTGAATCGCGTCGGACGAAAGAGACTTGCCGACGTTCTGGGCGAACAGCTCCCGCACTCCGGAAGCATTGATCTGCTCGACGAGTTCCGCGGCGCGATTGAAATAGGAGTCGGCCGTGGCGCCGAAGCAGGTTCCGTGCTCTATCCATTCGTGCCGCTCGAGCCCAGACTGAGTTCCCGGCATGACCGCCGAAAGGCGCTTTTTCGTCGCGTCGCTCAGATCCGGTTCTGGCAGGCTGCTCCAATCGTGGCGCTTGTCCGCCGCGGCAAATTCTTGGCCGACATTCGTGCAGTAGGCCTTGCCGCGCGGCTGCGGCCAGAGTCCGTGGAGGCTCAGATGGGTCGCATCGAAGCTCTGTCCGGTTTCGTTAGCGCATTCGGTCTTGTCGGCGTGCTCAAGGCAAAAGGCCGGCTCCCAGCCGAGAGCAAGCACATGCGTCGCGCGCACGGCGCCAGCGTGCGCATTGGCGGACGGCGTGACTTCGGCGCCGTTGACGTCGCCGCAAGCGACTTCAACCCAACGCTGCGCGGGCGATGCGCCATCGACCGTGATCTGATAGTAGGTCGCGTCGGCTTTGTTCTTTCCAGTAATTGGGTACGAGCGGCCCGGCTCGATTGTTACGCCGCCCGGATTTGTCTGACGACGAATCGACTGATAGGCGGGGCAACCCTGCTTGGCGACCAATGTGCCCGACATCGGGACCTGCGCGGACGCCGGCGTCAGGCTGAAGCACAAGCCAATCGCAACGACGGATAGCAAGCTCTTCGTCTGCAATGTCTTCCACCAATCGCTGGATCGGCCAAGAATGAACTGCCGTCGACAGATAGAGGCTCACGGCGCTGAGGGCAACCTCCGCCCCTCTGATCGTTCGCGATAATGAATGGCGAAGCCGTCATCACCGAAGGCCGGGCCGCTCAAGCGGGTGACCGACCCGCCGGGCAGCCTTGAAATGTCGATCGCGCTCGCGATCTGCCAGATGCAAATGTCAGGAGGCGACCAATGGCGGAGTCGACGACGAATCGGGTCTCGAAGGCTGACGTCAATGGCAAGACCATCCTCTTCACCGGCTCGACCGACGGCGTCGGGCGCTGGGTCGCCGAGCGGCTCGGCGCCCAAGGCGCGCGTGTGCTGGTCCATGGCCGCGACCGGACGCGCGGAGAAGCAGTCGTTACTCGCATCGCGAAAGCCGCCGGCGCGGCGACGTTCCTTAAGGCCGACCTCGCCTCGCTCGCCGAGGTTCGCCGGCTCGCCGAGGCCGTGCGGCGCGAAACCGATACCCTCGACGTCCTCGTCAACAACGCCGGGATCGGCACCGCCGGAAACGCGCGCTCCGTCAGCGCCGACGGATTCGAACTGCACTTCGCGGTCAACTATCTCGCCGGCTTCCTGCTGACGCGGCTCCTCTTGCCCGATCTCATGAAGCGCGCCCCGTCGCGGATCGTCAACGTCGCCTCCGCGGGCCAGCAGGCGATCGACGTCTCCAACGTGATGCTGGCCCGCGGCGTGAGCGGCGTCAGCGCCTACTGCCAGAGCAAGCTCGCGCAGATCCTGTTCACCATCGACCTTGCGGAGGAGCTGAAGGGCCGCAACGTGACGGTCAACGCGCTGCATCCGGCGACCTATATGAACACGACCATGGTCCGCTTGAGCGGCGTGCGGCCCATGAGCACGGTGGAAGAAGGCGGCGAGGCGATCCTCAAGCTCGTCGCCTCGCCTGCGCTCGATGGCAAGAGCGGCCTCTATTTCAGCGGCCAGCGCGAGGCCCGCGCCGAAGCGCAGGCCTACGACGCGACCGCGCGCAAGCGTCTGCGCGCGCTGAGCTTCGACCTCGTCGGCATGGCCGATCCCGGGACGACGGGGCACGGTTAGCAGTTATATGGCCACGGGTATGGCGGGTTCGTCGAATTCCACTGAGTATACGGGTTGACCCCGCAATAACCGGAGTTGCCGTAGTAGCGGTTATGGCTGTAGTCGCGGTGATGCCCGCTAATGGCGCCGTACATTCGGCTGCCTGAATGAAAGGCGCCCCCTGTGTGAATGGCGCCCAAGCCGGCTGCCCCGCCAAGAGACATCCTTGCGCCTCCGAAATCACCGCCGAAATGACCAAAGCCGCCACCATCGAATCCCCCGCCGAACGTCCTCGCGCCCCCGAAATCACCGCCGAAGTGACCGCCGCCGCCACCCCCATGGCCACCGCCGCCCCCGCCTCCGCCTCGCGCGAGCGCGTCGGACGTTGCGAGAGCAGCGATCATCGCGACAGCTGCAAGGGACAAGCCGGCGATCTTAGACTTTGATGTTCGCATGACGGTTGCCTTTCAAAAGAGTATTCGAACTTCTGTTCGCAAATAAGGTGGCGTCCGCACGCCAACCTAAAAGACCGACAAATGGATCGAAAGGGCATACTTATGTGTTAGGTCCAGGCCGGCTGCGCCACACGGAATTCCTCTGCTGAACGACTTTGATAAGTCTTGGCGCGCTCCTGCGCTTCTTCCGCGATCTCTCCCTGCGCCGCGTCCGACAAAAGCCGCATTACCGAACGCAGCCCGCCGCTTTCGCGCTCTTGCGTCGCCACGAACAACGGCAGGGACGCAAGACGGACAAAACTCAGCCGTCGGCTCCAGCCTTTGTTGGGCCGCCTGAGCCGCCATGCGATAGGTTTTGCGATCCCATGCGTTGCGGGCGTGAAAAGCTATGTGGCTTGTGAAAATCCAGACACGGCGACCAACAGCCGCACTCCAACCTTGGCCGGAGGATCACTCAATGGGGAGGATTGCTCTTGTGATCTTGGCGTGCCTCGCGCCCGGCGCCTGCGCCATGCCGGTCAACGCGCCTGCCCCGATCCCGTCCCCACACATTGACTGGCGCGGCTAGAGAGCGGCGGACTCGTTTGGACAAGGCCGATGGGTCCGCGTATGCGAATCGAAGGCGGCCGCGTTGTCAAAATCCGCTTTTGCGAGGTGTTCTACCGCTGTTCCACCTCCGACGCGATTTCCGGCTCTGTGAACTTGCAAGCGCCGCGGAAGGCGCGGCGAAAGAGGCCCGTTTTACAAAATCCGCTGTCTTTGCCGCCGTTGTTCGCGGACCCGGCGCGCGCATTTCACGCGGCCTGCTCTCTGCGCAGCGGACGACCGGAGTCGACGTCAAACGGGCATACGCGGACGGCGCCTAGCGACCCATCAAGCTCGCCTCAATTCTTGGCGGCGGGAACCGCGGGCGAGATCGAAAGCGTCAGCTATGCGTCCGGCCGGACGGCCGTCAATGGGCCCGGACCCGAGTGGGCTCCTACTTCATCGAAGCATGGCCCGCTTAATCAAGATCTGTCGGGGTCAACCTCACCCGGAGTGACAGACAACCAGAGCGCCATCGGGGGTCTGACAGAGCGGACCAACCTGCGAGCCGCCACCGTGCCCGGAGTAACAGACAGCCAGAGCGCCATCGGGAGTCTGACAGAGCGGACCAACCTGCGAGCCGCCACCGTGCCCGGAGTAACAGACAACCAGAGCGCCATCGGGGGTCTGACAGAGGGGACCAACCTGGGCGTCGGCCGCGAAGGTCAGGCCAACCGCAGCCACGACTGCTAAAGCGATTCTAATCATTCTATCCTCCTCACCGCTAGCTCATCGACTTGCTCCCTTTTAGGGGCAGTTAGGCGCAGCTTCTTTGCGCCGTAAGTCCCCCGTTCCGAAAAAATGTTCCCTCATTTGGAAAAAATTTTCCTGGATGTCTCTATCCGGCGTGGCGGCGACGCCAATCGCGCCGCACCCTACGAATCGGACGCCCTGTTCGACAGAGAAATCCTTCGAGTCGAAAGACGATGTGCTCTAGCTGTGAAAGGTCACCCGCCAGATCGCGCCCCCTTCGTCGTCGGTGACGAGGAGGGCGCCGTCGCGTGTGACGGCGACGTCGACCGGGCGGCCCCAGACACCGGCGTCGCCGGCCACGAAGCCGACAAGAAAATCCTCATAGACCCCTGTCGGGCGGCCGTCCGTCATGAGAAGCCGGACGACCTTGTAGCCGGTGCGCTTCGCCCGGTTCCACGAGCCGTGGAAGGCGACGAACGCGTCGCCCCGGTATTCGGCGGGGAACTGTCCTCCCTCGTAGAACGTGATCCCGAGCGGGGCCGAATGCGGCTGGAACAGCGCGTCGGGAACGCGAACTTTTCCGGCGAGATCGGGCCGCTCGCCCTTGTGGCTCGGGTCCTCGTGCGCGCCGATGTAGAACCATGGCCAACCGTAAAAGCCGCCCTCCGCGACACGGGTCGCATAGTCGGGCGGAAGGTCGTCGCCGAGTCCGTGCTCGTTGACGACGCACCACAAGGCGCCGCTCGCCGGCTCGACGGTCAGCCCCGAGCAGTTGCGTAAGCCCGTCGCGTAGGTCCGCTTGCGCCGGCCATCAGGGTCGAAAGCGAGCACGTCGGCGCGGTCGCGCTCCTGGTCCATCCCCATGAAACGCGCGGCAATCGCCTTCAGGCCGTCCGCGTCGTTGGTCGCCGAGCCGACGGAGACGAACATGGTTTGGCCGTCCGGCGCGAAGGCGAGGTCCCGGGTCCAGTGCGCCCCGCCTCTCGGCAGATCCGGGACGACCGTTTCGGGGGGACCGGAGGCCGCAAGATCGCCACTTCGATAAGGAAAGCGCAGCACCGATCCAGGCGTCGCGACATAGATCCAGCGGGGATCGGGGCCCGGAGGATAGAACGCGATCCCGAAGACCTGCGGCAGGTTTTCAGCGAAGACGCGCGGCTTCGCCGGGGCGGGACTCGTCCCGTCGGCGCGGAACGCCAGAACGCGCCCGGCGCCGCTCTCCGCGACGAACAGGTCGCCGTTCGGGGCGGTGCGGATGACGCGGGGCTCGGAAAGCCCGGACGCGATGAGGTCGACGGTAAAGCCCGGCGGCGCTTTCGGCAGCGCGCCGGGCGGGCGCGAAACGAGGGACGACGGATTGGCGACCGTGGGCGTCGCGTAGGGCTGCGGAAGATCGGCCGGCGTAATCAGCCGGCGCACGCCCGGCGCGTCCGAGCGCCAGTCGCCGTAGGCCGCGGCGCCCGTCCGGACGGATTCGTCGGCATGCGCAGTCGCGGCAGCCGCAATCAGCGCGATCGTCGCGATGCTGCGCATCGGTTCGGCTCTCTCCTCCAAAAATACGGACGCCCCGGCGCCGGGAGCTCGGTCAAAAGGCAGTCGGACCTACGGGTCCTTCCGGCTTGCGGCGGCGGGGCCGGCGGCGGGCCGATCTTCCGCGACGCCTGGGGAAGAGCCGTCAACGGCGACGGTCACGTCATTGAGCTCCTGGTGCAGCGCCTCTGCGTCCTCGCGGTAGAGATACGGCGCCATGCTGTCCTTGACCAGATAGGCGATCGGCCTCCCGTCTCGGTCGTAGTCGGCGCCGTAGACCAGCATGGCGTGATCGTCCGTGCCGACCACCACAGCCTCGCCGCGCCTGAGGGACTTGTGAATGAGGTCGATCAGCCTGTCGAGCGTCACGTAATCGACGCGCGTCTCCGGCCGCGCGTCCGGGTCGTGGGACGGTCCCCACCCTTCAGCGCCGTCGCGGGACAGGTCGAACTCCGTCCACGCCTTGCCGTCGAGCGCGGCGCGCGCCAAAGCGGCCGGGCTCACCGGCTTGCCCTCGAGATGAGTCGTTTTCGGCTTGGCGCCGAGCGCCGCCGCGAGCGCGTCGGCGAGCGCCCGTTCCTTCCGGAGCGGCTCGACCTCTTTGGCGAGGGTTTCCTTGAGCGACGCGAACACCGGGTCGACGTTCACCACGTCGTGGAAATCGTCCTTGTCGAGCAATCCGTTCTCGCGGATGAGTTCGATCGCCTCGACCGCCAGCCCGCCTTTGCTCGGCTCATCGGGTCCGGGCTCGCCGCGGATCAGCCGGCGGAAGCGGTCGGCGACTGAATCGACCTGCAGCGCGGCGCGCGAGAACTCGACGTGCGCGCCGGGATGGCGCTCCATGTAGTTCGTCTCGAGCATGCTCAGCGTCGCGAACACCCAGCAGAGATCCGTGTCGCCCTGATCGAGCGGCGCCGTGATCGGCAGCACGTAGTGTTCGGCCGTCGCCGCAGGCTCGCCGCCGGCGTCGATATGAAAGACCGGCAGGGGCGCGTCGTTCCGCACGACCGCGGCAGCGAGGCAGGCGACGAGCCCGGCGAGAGACAGGAACGCCAGCGCGCGCCGGTATCCGCCGGCCGGCGGACCGTTCAGGAAGCTCATGAGATTTCGACCCGGTTATCCACGGCCCGGGCGACGCCAGGCTCACGCTCCGCCCTTTTCAGGCGATGGGCCCCAACGTCAAACGCCTGCGAATGTTCCCACGAAGGCCTTCGGATGACCCAGGGATGGCGGAGGTCTGGAGAATTCGCGTCAGCGGCGCTGCTCGCGGCCCATCGCGTAGAACTCGTCGTTGGGGCGGATCGAGAAGGCGTTCGCAAGCCGATTCGACATCGCGAAAAACGCGGCGATCGCCGCAATGTCCCAGGCCTCGTCGTCGGTGAACCCGTGGTCCTTCAGCGCCCCGTAGTCAGAATCGTCGACCTCGTGCGAGCGCGCCGCCACTTTCACGGCGAAATCGAGCATCGCCCTTTGGCGCGGCGTGAGGTCGGCCTTGCGGTAGTTGACCGCGACCTGATCGGCGATCAGCGGGTTCTTCGCCCGTATCCGCAAAATCGCGCCGTGCGCGACGACGCAGTACTGGCAGGCGTTGAGGCCGGAGGTCGCAACCACGATCATCTCGCGCTCGGCCTTGCTGAGGCCGCCCGGCTTCTCCATCAGCGCGTCATGATAGGCGAAGAAGGCGCGGAACTCGTCGGGGCGGCGCGCCAGCGCGAGAAAGACGTTGGGCACGAAGCCCGACTTTTCCTGCACGGCAGAGATCCGCTCGGCGATGTCCTTGGGAAGATCCTCGAGCCTCGGCGGTTCGAATCGGCTGATCGGTGTGTTGCTCATAGCGCGCCTTCGCTTACGAGCCCGCATGCTATCATCGGGGCCCCCTGCGCGGGAAATCGGCCGCGCTTTTTCCTTGCGAGGCCTCCCATGGAGCTCGGCGTCTACACCTTCGTCGAAACCCGGCTCGACCCGAAGACCGGCGAGCCGGTCGATCTCGACAAGACCTTCGCCGAGCTCTTGGATGAGATCGAGCTCGCCGACCGTGTCGGGCTCGACGTGTTCGGCCTCGGCGAGCACCATCGGCCGGACTACGCAATCTCGGCGCCGGCCGTGGCGCTCGCGGCGGGGGCGGCGCGGACGAAGCGCATCCGCCTCACGAGCGCGGTGACGGTGCTGTCGTCCGACGATCCGGTGCGCGTCTATCAGCAGTTCGCCACGCTCGACTGCGTTTCCGGCGGCCGGGCGGAGATCATGGCCGGGCGCGGAGCGTTCATCGAATCCTTCCCGCTGTTCGGCTACGATCTCGAGGACTACGAAAAGCTGTTTTCGGAAAATCTCGAGCTTTTGCTTGCGATCCGAAAGGACGCCCGGCCCAACTGGCGCGGCGGGCGCCGCCCGCCCCTCGACGGCCAGGGCGTCTATCCCCGCGCGCTGCAAAACCCCCTGCCCGTCTGGATCGCGTCCGGCGGCACGCCGCAGTCGGTGGCGCGAGCAGGCGCGCTGGGCCTGCCGCTCGCCATCGCCATCATCGGCGGCGAGCCTGCGCGCTTCGCGCCGCTTGCCGCGCTCTATCGCGAGCAGGCGCGTCGCGCCGGCGTTCCGGAAAGCGCGCTGAAACTCGGGATCAACGGCCACGGCTTTGTCGCCGACACGGCCGAGGCCGCGGTCGACGCCTATTTCGCGCCCTACGCCGAGGTGATGCGCCGCCTGGGCCGCGAGCGCGGCTGGCCGCCCCTCTCTCGGGAGCAGTTCGACATCGGCCGCTCGCCGCGCGGACATCTGATGCTCGGGTCGCCGGACGACGTAGCCGCCAAGATTCTCGCGCAGCATGAGGTTTTCCGTCACGACCGTTATCTGATGCAGATGAAGGTCGGCCAGCAGCCGCACGAGGCGATCTTGCGCTCGATCGAGCTGTTCGGAACGGTCGTTGCGCCAAAGGTGCGGGACGAAGTCGCGAAGCGGAAGGCGGCGGCTTAGGGACCGCGTCATCGGCGCGGATCGGCGCCCCCGCCCCCC
>NZ_JBKQOT010000292.1:0-5052 GCF_052145395.1 Roseiarcus sp. | reverse complement strand
GACCGTGAATTGCCCCAAGAACAAGAGAGCTCGCGCAGTGAAGGCGAGCGCAAAATCTCGAGACGAGAAACTCTCTGCGAACCGAGTGGCCGCGTTCAATAGCGACCCTTTGGCCCGAGAGGGCGAGGTCGTTGCACTCGGGGCATATTGGCCTTCTCGCGCGAAGACCGCGAACACAGCGGTCGCGAGAACGAGGAATATCGCGAGCGCCGCATAGCCACCCCTCAGCGAGGCGAACGCGCACATATTGATCCCGATCAGTGCGCCGATTGGACCGGCAAATCCAAAAAGCCATGAAGCCATAGCCCTGCGTGACGCCGGCACACGGTCGGGTATCACGGCCAGTAGCGCGGCCTGGAAGAAATTCAGCGCAAACCAGAGACTTGCGCTGACCGCGACGATGACGACCAGGCTTGTCTGCCGCGCCATAACCACGAGCAGCGCCGCCGACGCCACTGCCATTCCGGCGAGCCAGGGCGTTCGACGGCCAAAGCGGCTCCGCGTTGCGTCTGATAGCGCGCCACCGCTTCCGAGCCCAACGATAGAGGCAATCGAACAAATTGTTACGATAAGTGCGAGATGCCCGACCTTTCCCGTTGGGTCGATATGCTCTACCTGCAAAGGAAGGACGATCTGCTGAACGCCGTTAAACGTGCCGTAGAGCGCAAACGCCGGCGGCAAGAGCAGCGCAAGCAATCTCGCTATCCTCGGGTTCGGCTCCGCATTAGATGCCAGCCGGCCCATATAGAAAGCCTTTCCGCAACACACCCACTGAAAGTCCCCGAAAAGCCGGCGTCGACAATCTCAATTTAGCAAGCCGTTGCATTTGTTTCGGCGAGATCACCAGCGCGGATCGTCACGATAAGCTATTAGCTCCGTTCATTCAGGCCGGGGCGATTTGCGACGCCGCTTCACGCCATCCTCTCAGGAGTTGGGGCTCCCGCCAAATCCGGCGCTCGTCTCGGCGGAAACATGACCAGCCCATGTGACGAGGGCGACGCGACCGGACGAGGTCAGCCCGTAATGCCCACGTTCGATTCGCTCGAACCAGCCATAGACATTGCCCTGAAGGATTTTGGCGGCGTCCGGAGCAAGTATCCGAAGGTCCCGCGGACGACTCGGCGCGCTGGCAAGCGCTTTTGCCACGGCGAGCGCCTGCTGACGATAGGAGGTCATTTGTGGCGTCCGAGTCGAACCGCCCACGATCGGATCCCCTTTGCGGCGACGATGCTCCTCGACGATGCGCGAACGCCGTTTGGCGTCGCGCCTCGGCTTCCATGGCGCTGGCTCCGCCACCACGTCGACCCGGCCCTCGGCGGTGACGGTGAGTAGGCCGAAGCCGAGGAACCGACAAAGCTTCTTCACGCGCGCGTCGTTCTCCCGGCCACGGCCCCGCTTGGAGGTGCCGACGGCGAGCCAGACCTCGTCGCAGACGGATGTGCGATCAACGGCCTGCAGCACCAGTTCGAGCGTGAAGCTTCGCTTCATCTCGCCGATCACGACGAGTTCAGGTGAGCCATCGGAAAGGGCGACGAGATCGCAGCCGTACACCTCGCCCTTGACCTCCAGGCCGAGCCTCTGCAGATGGCGCTTTATCGGTGGATAGAGGTCGGTTTCCAAGGTAGATCGCCTCTCGATGCGGAGTTGGATTAACTTCGCAACTCCTCGTTAACGGAGCGTGGATGGCGACCGCGTCGCGGCGATAGCCGCAAGACGAAATGAATTTTCAAGCTCTCCTGGTGGCGCATGTGGACGCGGGGATTTCCGCCCCCATCGGCAACGAGCAAAGCCTCGGCGTCGAGTCGATTTCCGGGAGGTTCGGCCTTCCTTCTCACGCTCGATCACAAGACGCCGCCTGGGCGGACACTCTGCGGTCGAGGGGCGAGACGAACGAACGCAATACGCCAGAATGCGGTCGCTGGCCCTTCGGGAACCTTGCGCCAGGAAAAGACGTCACGCATCACATCTCCCAGTCGAGGCAAAATTGCGCAAATTCGAGGTAACGGCATCACGAATAAGCGCTGCCCAATTTGGCCGTAGAACTGCCAGAAAAAGGACGACCCTCGTTCACGTTGGAGGCAGGCCGTGCCCCAGGGTGAAGGACCATACAAAACCCATATCGGCGCCGGTAGGCGCACGGTCTTTGAGCCCTTTTGTCTGCTACATGATCGGCGCCTGTTATTGGAAGGCGAAAAGCCTGTCGCCATCGGCGCGCGAGCGCCCGAAATCCTGATCGCGTTGCTGGAACGCCCGGGTGAACTCGTGTCGAAGGACGAGCTGTTCGCGCGAGCCTGGCCCAACACGATTGTCGAGGAGTCAAACCTTCGAGCACAAGTGGCGGCACTGAGGCGGGCGCTGCGCGAAACCCGGGAAACTCGATACATCGCCGCGGCGCCGGGCCGCGGATATCGGTTCGTTGGGTTGGTCTCCGCGCCTGGAGGCGAAGACATCGGGCTCCCCGAGCCGGGACATTCGCCTGAGAGCCCGAAAAACCGCAGGAATAATCTGCCCTCGCGCCTGACTCCGATTTTTGGCCGCGCCGAGGTCATGGGCGTTCTTTCCGCGCGGCTGAAGCGCCGTCGTTTCGTGACCATCGTGGGCCCCGCCGGAATCGGCAAGACAACAGTCGCCTTGGCTGTCGCGACGGAGTTGTCGTCGGCATACGCTGATGGAGCCTATTTCGTTGATCTGGCGCCGCTTGCCGACGCGGGACTTGTCGCGAGTGCGGTCGCCGCCGCGCTCGGAGCGGCCCCGGTCACCGAAGATTCGGTAAGCGAACTGGTCGCCTTTGTCCGGGGCAAACACATTCTGCTGCTTCTCGACAGCTGTGAGCATGTCGTCGAGGCCGCCGCGATCCTGGCTGAACGTATGTTGAAGGGCGCTATGTCCGTCGATGTCCTGGCGACCAGTCGCGAGCCTCTGCGCGCGGAAGGCGAAAGCGTTCATCGACTGGCGCCGTTGACGGTCCCGCCCGTCCAAGCGGGTCAAAGCGCGGCCGACGCGCTCGGCTATTCTTCCGTCGAGCTCTTTGTCGAGCGCGCAGCGTCGATCGCCGACGATTTCGAGCTGACCAACGAGGAGGCGCCGATAGTCGCCGATCTCTGTCGCCAGCTTGACGGTATCGCGCTTGCGATCGAGCTGGCGGCTGCTCGCGTCGACGCCCTTCATCCACGAGCCATCGCCGCACGTCTCAACGATCGCTTTCGTCTCCTGACAGGCGGTCGTCGCACCGCGCTGCCGCGCCATCGGACCCTCGCCGCTGCGCTCAATTGGAGTTACGAGTTGCTCACCGAGCGCGAGCGCGCAGTCTTTCGGCGACTTGCGGTATTTGCAGGCGGGTTCACATTGGAAGCCGTCTCGGCCGTGTGCGCGGACGCGGAGATCACGGCGCTCGACATCCCGGACCTCCTGGCGCAGCTCATCGCGAAGTCCATGGTCATCGCTGGCTCAGAGGGCGCTCGCGGCGATTATCGGCTCCTGGATACGATGCGGGCTTACAGCGCCGCCAAGCTTGCAGAGAGCGGACACAAGGATGCGATCCTTCGCCGCCACGCCCAGCACTTCCGTGACGTGTTTGAGCGAGCATTGTCCGAATGGGAGGAACGGTCGATCGGGGAATGGCTTGCCAGCTACGCCTGGCAGATCGACAACCTGAGGACAGCGCTGGAGTGGGCGTATTCCTCGAAAGGGGACGCGGATGTCGGAATGGCGCTGACGGTCGCAGCCATACCGCTTTGGTTCCAGCTGTCGTCAACGGACGGATGTCGCGAGTGCGTCGAGCGCGCGCTTTCAAGGCTCGGGTCGGACGAGGCGCGCGATGCGCGGGCCCGCGAAATCATGCAGCTCTACCTTGCGCTCGGCTTGTCCAGAACCTTCACCATCGGCCTCGCTCCGCAGGCCGCCGCGGCCTGGACGAAAGCATTCGACATTGCAGAAGCGCTGAACGACAAAGAATATCAGTTGGAAGCGCTCTGGGGATTGTGGTTCTATCACATCGGAGCAGGAGAATATCGGGCGGCGCTTCAGGTCGCGCAGCAGTTCTGCGCCATAGCCGAAACGGCGTCCGATATCCGGATGGGCGATCGTCTAGTCGGCATCCCGCTACACTGTCTTGGCGACCACGCCGCCGCACGCGATCGGATCGAGCGGCTTCTCATTGCTGATCTTGCGTCGCCAAACACATCTCGTGGCGTTCGCTTTCGATTTGGCCAGCCAACTGCCGCGCGGGTCATTCTGGCCCAGATGCTGTGGCTCCAGGGATTCCCCGAGATGGGGCAAAACGCCGCGCACACAAGCGCCGATGAAGCCCGCGCAATGGGACACGCGATCTCGCTGTGCGACGCGCTGGCGCAAGCGGTATGTCCGATTGCGATTTTGACGGGCGACTTGCACGGGGCGGATGAGGCGGTAGCGATGCTGCTCGAGCATTCCGGCAGACATTCGCTGGGCCCCTGGAGCGTTCTTGGAAAGGCATGGCGGGCCGTGCTTCTTGTCAAACGGAATGAGTTCAGTCTGCGCGGCGCGCACAGCGTCGCGGGGGTACGGATGGTCACACCGGTTTGAGAGATTAGGGACGCTCGACAATGTGCGGTGCAGCCTTGGTCGTGCGACCCTATGGCGGTTGTCGTACCGCTCGGGAAATGGCAAGGCACAGCCAAGGTCATATCCAACTGGAATTCTTATGCTTTCCAGCGGCGTTCGGTGCTTTTCGGATCCTGACGCCTACGGGGCGGCAGTGCGGGCCGCGAACGTCGAGCTTGTGGCGGACGGCAACCCCGACTTTTCAGCAAAGCTCATCAGCGTCGGGCTGCGACGCCTATGGATGCAGCGGTCCTATGCGAATGCGGACGGGGTCGCGCGCGTCAACATGTTATCCGGGCGGGCTGGCATTCTATTCGCATTGCCGCCGGCGCTCGCCCTGAACGGCGTCGCGCTGCCTGTGCGGCAGATCGTGCGATATGCTCCAGCACAGGAGTTCTGCCTGCGCGTGACGGCGGGCAGCCTGTCTTGGGCGGCCCTGGGGCTTCCGATCGAGGATCTGTCCGCCGCCGG
>NZ_JBKQOT010000291.1:0-6555 GCF_052145395.1 Roseiarcus sp. | reverse complement strand
GTTCGCGGCCCTCCGCAGGTTGGAGGGGGCGGAGGTGATCGCCGGATCGGCGAGCGACGGTCCGGCGAGGACGCATGAGGATCCGGCGGCAAGAAGCAAACGGCGCAAGGTCACGAGGTCCTTTGGCTGATGACGGTCGGCCGCGGCTGAAATCCGTGGGCGGCGCGGTTCAAAGATAGAGATGCGGCCGATTTGCGTCCAGACGGACCAACCGACGTTGGCGCTGCCGCCCTTTGGACGCGGTCGCTTGCCCGTTTAACAGTCGGGAATCCGCGTCCACCCGCGATCAGCCATCGCGGCCGGTCCAATGGACGGCGCCGGCCCAGAGGCGTTCAGCGCACGACCTCCCAGAACAATCCGCAAACCGCGACGAATCCCAGGACGAACGCCAGGGTTCGAACGAAGGGCGCGCCCGCGAGATACACGACGGCGTGGATTACGCGCAGCCAGAAGAACGATATCGCCCAGAAAGCCGTCATCGCGTTCTCTTTGCCGGCGACATGGGCGATGAGAATGAGCGCCGCGAACGGGGCGAAGGTCTCGACGGCGTTGATATGGGCCCGATTGGCTCGCGTCCCCCAGAGCGGAACCGGGCGCGGCGCCGGATCGGCGTAGTTTGCCGGCGTCAGCAAGCCGTTCGTCTGGACCTGGCAGATGATGTAGGGAATCCACAACGACGCGGTGAGCAGGGCGGTGTAGGCGAGATAGCGCAGTTCGGCGGTCACGTTGCCCTCCCGCGACTTGGTGGCTTCGCGGCGCCGGGCGCCGCCCGCCTTAGGGGCGACGCCCGGCGAAGTGTCACATGTCCATCGCCTGGGCGATTTCGATCGCGCCGCCGGCCTTAAGGAGCGGGCACCCCTTGGCCTTGGCGTGGGCGTCCTCGATGCTCGACGCCTCGATGAGGCTATAGCCGCTCGCGGGGTTGGCCCCGCCGTTGTCGACGAGCGAGCCATCGGGCTTCACCGTGTAGGACTTGCCGACCGGGTTACCGCCGTCGATCACCGCCGCGCCGAGGCCGCCAAACCAGGCGCCCCATGCGTTCATCACCTCCTGCACTTCCTTGGGGTTCGTTGGATGGCCGCCGCCGTGGTACACAAACAGATACTTTGCCATTGGAGTCTCCTTGGTCAGCGGAACGAGGACGCCCCTTGGCTAGCACTGTCCGGGTGGCCGGCCCATGGCGAGTCCGGCGGCGGAAATCGGGTTGGGACTGTGAAGAGTTCACAAGATGACGGACGCCGCGCGCGCCAACCGCGCCCTGGTTGAGACCCTGCAACGGCTCGCGAACCTTCGCGTCATCCCGGATGTCGGCCCGGCTCTGCGGCGCGCGGCCGACAGCGTGGAGGACGCCTTGCGGGACGCGGTTCTGGCCGAGGTCGCCGCCTTCTCCGACAGCCGCAATCCGCAGGTCCTCCCGGACCTTAAGGATCATTCGAGGGGGCATGTCGCCGAGATCGCGCGTCTTTTCGAAGGCGAAGAGCCCGGCGACTTCGCCTTCGTCAGGGCGCATGCGCGCCGGCGCGCCGAGCAGCGCTTCCCGCTCGAGGTCACGCTGCACGCCTACCGCTGCGGACACCGGGTCCTGTCGCGCTGGCTCAGGGACGCCGCGACGGCCCTCCGTCCCGAACGCGCGCGGGAATCGGTCGATGCGATCGCCGACTTTGCGATCGAGTATACCGATGTCATCAGCGCCGTGATGACGTCAGAATACGTGGCCCACACCCGCCTGATCGAGGCGGCGGAAGGGGATCGGGGAGCGGAGCTTCTCAACATTCTGCTCAGCGGCTACGACGAGTCCGACGGCAGGATCGCCCGACTTCTGAAATCGGCGGGCTATCTCGACCAGCGCCAGTCCTATTGCGTCGTCGGCGTCAGAACGCCGATCGTGGGCGAGCTGGAAAATCCGGAGCGCGCGCAACGGCTCCTGTCCGCGCTCGCCGATCTGTTCGCGCCGACCAGCATCCGGATTCTCGCGGGCTTGCGCAATTCCCGCGTCATTGCGGTCATGTCCGCGCTGCGCCGGCAGTCGGGCTGGACGGCGCCGCAAACTGATCTCGCGGACCGCCTGAGCGAGCTTCTGATGCAGCTCGGGCCGTCGGTCCTCGTCGGCGTCAGCGCCGACCGGCCGTCGACCGCCTGGATTCCCAAGGCGCTGAGGGAAGCGACGGCCGCGCTCGATTTCGCCAGCGTCGACCGGCGCGTCGTTCCGTTCTCTCGGCTCCCCGTCCGCAGCCTGCTGGTGCACGCGGGCGGCGAGTACGTCCGCTCGACCGCGCCTGCATGGACCGCGGCGCTGATCGCCGCGGACGCGAAGGCCAACGGCGCCCTGACGCGCACGCTGTCGGCGGTCGCCGACGCCGACCTCAATGTGCAGAAGGCGGGACGGCGGCTCGATATCCATCCCAACACGATCTATGCGCGCCTGCAGCGCATCCGCGACATTACCGGCCTCGACGGGCGCCGCTGCCATGATCTTGTCGAACTGCTTCTCGCCGTCGAGTGCATGCGGATTTGAGCGCGCGCGCTCCCGAACTGGCGGTCGGCCATCGTTCAGGCCCTGACCGCCCGCCAGGTCGGACCGTTGGGCCCGAACGCCGGCTCGATGCGGAACTGGTCGGCGGAGGTCATCTTGCCGAGCGGGATCGCCTCGTCCGGCATGACGAGCGTCGCCTCCTCGCCGAGGAACATGACCACATGCCTGCGCTCGCTGAGGATGGTCCGGGCGAGGCTGCGCAGGCCCGTGTAGTAGGGCTCCTTGCGCCACGCGCCGGGCAAGCCGGGGTCGACCTGACCGTAGACGAATCCGTTCGCCGGGAAGATCGACAGCACGAATTTGGCGTGGTCGGGGCGCCAGGCCTCGGGAAGCTTGCCGTCGCTCATCCACAGGCAGAAGAAATTTCGGCACTGCGCCGGCGCCTGCTCATGGATCTTGCAGCCCTTCCCCGGCGCGCATTCGCGGCACCAGACGCCCGGCGCCTTCTCGAATTCCGGCAGCGCGTAGACCTTGCAGCAGAGCGTGCAGGGCCCGCACGCGCGCCCCGGCGCGGCCCGGTAGGGCGTGACGACCATCGTCGAAGTCATGGGCTTTCCCGTCGAGAAGAGGCGGGACCGCTAGCGCGGCGGCGCGGCGCTGGCAAGGCGCGGCGCTCTCCCGCCCGCGCGGCGGGGGGACCGGCGATGGCCCGCGCAGGGGGCGCGCCCGTCCTACCCAGTCGTCCACCCGGCCATGTCCGCCGCGGCCGCGGCGGCTTCCGCTTCGGCGAGGTCCGTCCGCCAGCGGGCGGCGACGAAGCGCCGGCCGGTGACGCCGTCCGACCGCTCGGAGGCGAGCCAGACGACCGGCGGGCCATAATCGCCGGGTCGAGGGCCTGCGCCCTGAGTTCGGGCGCGACGCCGTCCGGGATCATGCCGGTCAGCGTCACCCCGCCCGGCAAGAGCGCGTTCACCGTCACGCCTGTCCCCGCGAGGTCCTGCGCCCAGATGATGGTTTCCGAGTCGAGCGCGGCCTTGGACGGGCCATAAGGCGAGAAGCCGCGGCGGCGCATCGTCTCGTGGTTCATCGAAATGTTGACGATCCGGCCCCATCCGGCGGCGATCATCACGGGCGCAGCGGCGCGGGCCATCAGGAAAGGCCCCACGACGTTGGTGTCGATCACCATCCGCCAGGTCTCGGGCGCGACGTCCCAGAAGCGGGTGGGCTCGGTGATGAACGTCTCGCTGACGTACTTCATGCCGCGGCCGGCGTTGTTGACCAGGACGTCGAGCCGGCCGAAACAATCGGTGGCCGCGGCGACAAGCCGGGCGCAGTCGCCGTCGCGCGTCACGTCGGCGACCATCGCAACAATGCGCCGCTCGCCGCAGCGCCGCTCGGCCTCGTCCGCGACCGCCGCGATTTCGGCGTTCTCCCGCGCAGACGAAACAATCACGCGCGCGCCGGCCCCGGCGAGCGCCAGCGCCATCGCGCGGCCGATGCCGCGCCCGCCGCCGGTCACGATGGCGACGCGAGGGTGAAGGGACATGTTTCGCCTCCGTTTCGTCCAGGCAAGGTACGCGCGAGATCTATGCGCTTGCGGCGCAAAGTCGACCGGCGGGCCGACAAATCGTCGCAGACGCATCGCCCTCGCCGATTGGCGATACCGCGCCCGGCTTCCCGGTGCTACACGCTTCCGACCGTTCGAGCGGGGACGCGGCGATGTTGAAGGGCAAGAAGGGGCTGGTCGTCGGCGTGGCCAACGACCGCAGCCTCGCATACGGCTGCGCCCGGCATTTCCACGCCGAAGGCGCCGATCTCGCGATCACCTATCTGAACGCGAAGACTGAAAAATATGTCCAGCCGCTGGCAGAGGCGCTGGACTGCGAAATCGCGCGGGCCTGTGACGTCAGCGTTCCCGGCGAACTCGAGAGCGTGTTCGAGGAGATCGCCGTAAAGTGGGGGCGCCTCGATTTCGCGCTCCATTCAATTGGTTACGCCCGCGCCGAAGACCTGCACGGCCGGGTGATCGACTGCTCGTCCGAAGGCTTCGCGCACGCCATGAACGTCTCGGTGCATTCGTTCCTCAGGATGGCGAAGCTCGCCGAACCTCTGATGACGTCGGGCGGCTGCCTGCTGGCGCTCACCTACTACGGCGGCCAGAAGGCGATGCAGCATTACGGCATGATGGGTCCGGTCAAGGGCGCGCTCGAAACCGCGATCGCCTACATGGCGCTGGAGCTCGGGCACAAGGGAATCCGGGTCAACGGCATCTCACCGGGGCCGGTGGCGACTCGCTCGGCCTCTGGACTCAGGAATTTCGACGAATTGCTGGACCATACCGCCAAGCGCTCGCCCGAACACCGCCTGATCACCCTTGACGACGTCGGCGCACTGGCCGCGTTCCTGGTGAGCGACGGGGCCAGCGCGATGACGGGCAACATTTCCTACGTCGACGGCGGCTATCACGCGATGGGGTGATGGGCCGCCGCGTTCAGGCGGATTTCTCCGCCGAGAACAGGTATTCGACGCCGTCGAACGAGTCGACGGGGAAACCGTAGAAGAACCGCAAGAGCTGCGCGCCCGTCTGCCGGATTCCGTGCTCGGCCATCCCGGGGATGAACACCGCCGAGCCCGCCTTGACGGCCGTCTCAGCGCCGTTCAGCGTCACGACGCCGGTTCCGGCGAGGACGTAGTAGATTTCCGGCGGCGCGTGGCGGTGAAGGCCGAGCCAGTCGCCGGGCCCGAGATCCGCGACGCCACAGGTGATCCCGTCGGTCGGCGTCCCGGGGCGCGAGAACAGGGTCCGCCAGCGGATGCGCCCCCTGACCGGGTCGTCCCAGCCGTCGAGCGCCGCGTCGGCCTCGTCGAGGACGAGGGGACGGTTTGCGGTTTCGCTCACAGGCCGACCACGAAGAGCTTCAGGTCACGCGACATGCTTGCGGAACATCCACTCGCGCGCGCTCTCGATCTGCTCCTCACGCCCGATCGGCGACGCGTGCGGCAGCGGCAAATCCGCCTCGCCGAGCAGCATCAGCACTTCTCCGAAGGTCATGCCGCCGAGACGCCGGCGCAATTCAAGCGCCGTCATCTCGCCTCGGGAATAGGCTTCGAGCGCCTGCCGTTGCTTGTCGTCCATGATGCGCCTTTCTAAGCCACGCGAACCCTCCGCGCCAGCCGTCGGTG
The DNA here is from genome assembly GCF_052145395.1 of Roseiarcus sp. NCBI lineage: Bacteria > Pseudomonadati > Pseudomonadota > Alphaproteobacteria > Hyphomicrobiales > Roseiarcaceae > Roseiarcus > Roseiarcus sp. Next base: position 899 of record NZ_JBKQOT010000291.1, on the reverse strand, counting down.
AGACCGCCTGAGACCGCCCCCTACTCCGCCCCCCGCGCCACCTTGAGCGCCTCCGTCGACTCCCCCTTCCGCGAAAAATCCATCAACTCGATCCGCTCGCCGCGCCGGGCGATGCGGGCGCTGGCGGCGCCGATTCCGGCGAGGTCCTCCTGGGCCCGGCGGAAGTGGGTCTCGAGCTTGGCGGCGCGCTCCGTCAGCATCCGCACGTCGTTGATGAGTTTTCCGACCTCGGCCTGGATCGCCTGCGCCTCGTCGCGCAGGCGCGCATCGCGCAATATCGCCTGGGCGACGCTGATCGCCATCATCATCAGCGTCGGCGAGACGATGACGACGCGCCCCCGGTGCGCCTTCTGCACCACGTCGTCGAAATGCTCGACGAGGTCGGAATAGATCGCCTCGGAGGGCACGAACATCAGCGCCACGTCCTGCGTCTCGCCGGGCAGAAGGTAGCGCTCGGCAATGTCCTTGACGTGCTTCATCACGTCCGCGCGCACGCGCGCCTGGGCCCCCTTCCGCGTCTCCTCGTCGCGCGCGGCGCGAAGCGCCGAAAAACCTTCGAGCGGAAACTTGGCATCGACCGCGAGCAGGCGGCTGTCGCCGGGCAGGCGGATGACGCAGTCTGGACGGGTGCGGTTCGACAAGGTGAACTGGAAGTCGTAGGCGCCCGCCGGCAGGCCGTCGCGCACGATCGCCTCCATCCGCCCCTGGCCGAAGGCGCCGCGCGCCTGCTTGTTGGCCAAAATGTCCTTCAGCGACACGACCTCGCGCGTCATTTCGGTGAGGCGCGCCTGCGCCGCGTCGATCACCGCGAGGCGCTCGTTGAGCTTGCCGAGGTTCTCGCCGGTGCGGCGGGTCTGATTCTCGATCCCCGCCCCCAGCCAGTCGGCCATGCCCGAAAG
>NZ_JBKQOT010000290.1:0-2887 GCF_052145395.1 Roseiarcus sp. | reverse complement strand
TGAAGCCGTGCTCGGCTTCCTGCGCGAGACCGTGCCTCGCCGGTTCGACGAGTTCTCGTCGACTATCACCGACAATTTCCGCGTCATCGACCCGAAGGATTTTCGGATCCTCGCGTGACACCGCTATCGGCCAAAAAAATGCCGATCGTTATGGCGAGCTGATACGCCGACACGAAGCGACCTCGCCACGAAGCTGGGGCCAGCTCGGCCGCATAGAGCGGCGCAGCCACCGCCGCGACCCCGACGCCTGCGCCGATAATGAGGCGCCCCGTCACAAGAACCATGGTTGCAGGGGCAAAAGCTTGAATCGCGGCGCCTAGGGTGAACAATACGCCGGCAATCAGCACGGTGCGCTTGCGGCCCATGCTGTCCGCGAGTTCGCCGCCCACGAGCGCGCCGAAGAGTGCGCCCAGCGTGACCCAGCTCGTGACGACCTCGACGATGAACGGACTCAGCGCGAACGTCGATTTGATGCCCGTCAGCGCGCCCGAGATCACGCCCTGGTCGTAGCCGAAGAGCCCTCCCGAAAAGAGGACCACGACGAGCACGACGGCAAGCCAGGGCGTGAACGAGACGCGTGGCGGCTCGGTGGCGCGAGCTCGGGCGATGCCCGATAAGGTCGTCGAAGGGCCGAGCGGAGCGAGAGGGCTTGGATCGAGCTTCGACGAAGCGCTCATGACGATGGTCCCTGGCCAATAGCGGCGCCGCAACTCATGACCGCCGCTCTAATCGCCGGACATGTCCGCTTCAGTGCGTGTCGCGGCGCCGGATGGAACCTAACCGTTCAGGGGTCGTCACGGCGACCCTCGGAAACTACTCAGCCGCGAACTCCGCGTGGGCATGAGTATTTTCCGGGGCTGCTTCAGGCGAGCACGACTGCGGTAGCGTTTTTTCGATGCGGCGAGGCTTGGGTCACTTGGGCGCGAGCGCTCGGGAGACCTTGTCCGGCCGGATTGCGAAGAGACCAGATCTGGCCCCACGAACCGGAGCGGGCGGCGCGCCGTCGCGATCCCGCTCTTTCCAAAGGTCGTTCTCGGCGAAATTCGCATGCGGGTCGAACCGCGGCATGAGCGACAGGCATATCAACAATGAACGTTCCCGTTTCACCGCGAGACATGGCCGTCCCTGAGGACTCCTCCACCCTTGGAATGGGCGTCTTGGGTTCCGAAGAATGGCGGCAGCTCGACGCCTACTGGCGCGCTGCGAACGACCTGTCGGTCGCGATTCCCCCGGCTTTCGACATGCGGGTGCAAAACGACATCGATCGCTTTTATCTGGTGCAGGACGTCGTGGATAACTTGTCCGATCTCGGCGGCAAGGGCGCCTATCTGAAACAGGCGATGCGCGACAAGCTCATCCGGCACAAGCACTACATCGACGAGCATGGCGAGGATTTGCCGGAGATCCGGAACTGGAGATGAGCCGCGTCGCAATGAGGGGCCCTGTTGCGCCTCGGTTTGAAAATGAAGCGGAATGGAGATTCGCGCGCTGGCGGCGTTCGCTTCCAGTGTTTTTGGTCGAAAGCAGGAGGGTTCGATGACAGAACTTTACGTGTTTCGGGGAACCGTTGGAAATGCGGAGATGGTTACGGATGATAAAAGCGGTAACAAATTACCGCTTCATTCGTTCGGAAATTGGGTTTTTTCGAGAACCATCGTTTTCAACGCCGAGACGCGCCTTATCGGCGGCGCCGACTGCCGCCAGGTGCTCGCAAATGTTGCGAAGGATGGGTATCACCATTGGCCGGAACTGGCGTCTGACTTCCCCCCGCGACAGAACGACTAACGCCCCGCGGACCTAACGCTGTGACAGGCGACCCGCTGACGTCATCGGCAACGTAGTGCGCTCGGAGTCAGCCGTGGCGCGCAAGACCATGACGTCGGACCGGACCTGTGGAGATTGTGCGGCTGAAGATTTCCGCGCAGGGGGTTCTGTGAGTACATTCCGATTCTTGCCTGCGACAGTCCATCTCGATCCTATGGGGTTGGCCATGGCGCAGGAGGCGTTCATGAAATGGACTCGAATTGAAATGAACTGGAGGCGATTCAAGGACAAAATCGTCTTCCGGAGTTTCCGCTCGTCTGGCGACAGCCAGCGCTCTGATCCGATCGGAGCCAAAGTGTCGGGGGTCGGCCAAGGCGATCAGTCTCAACCAGCGGCCTTTCACCCCGACGATCAGGGAAGGCGGAGTGAGTTTTCGCTGCATATCGGCTGCTGACCGGATCGTCGGCATTCGAGCGTCAAGCGCCCTCGACTATTCATGCGCCCTGCGCGGCGACGGACCTGAAGCTCATGATCGCAAGGCCGAAGAAGAGGCCGCCTATTCCCGCCACCGCCAAAAATTCCGGCCACACCACGTCGAGCCCCGCGCCGCGATAGAGGATCGATTGAGCAAACGACACGAAATGGGTCGAGGGCGAAGCCTCCATAGCCGTCGCAAGCCACGGCGGCATGCTCTCGAGCGGCGTATTGCTGCCCGAAAGCATGTTCATGGGCAGATAGACCAGCACGAAGAGCAATCCGAGCTGAGGCATTGAATGGGCCACTGTGCCCAGAAAGATTGCAAAATGCGACGGCGCCGGTAGCGCCCTCCTGGCGGAGGAGACCAGCCGCAGCGATCATTAATCGAGGAGTCAGGCTTTGAAGAGATCCTACGAGACCCGCACGGCCCGGGCTCTATTCGAACCCACTCAAGCCGGCGCCCTGAAACTCGCCAACCGCATCGTGATGGCGCCGCTCACGAGAAATCGCGCCGGTCCGGGTCTGGTCCCGGGTCCCTTTGCTGCTGAATATTACGCCCAACGCGCCACGGCCGGCCTCATCATCGCCGAAGCCACCCAGATCTCGACCCAGGCGCAAGGCTACGCGGATACGCCGGGCTGCTATA
>NZ_JBKQOT010000289.1:0-3602 GCF_052145395.1 Roseiarcus sp. | reverse complement strand
ATCGTATTTACACAGGCGCGGATGCAGAAAAAGACCGTACCATTGCGCTGGTCGAAAGCCGTCCGTTCCTGAGGGAGTGCATGGGGCGCAGCTTGCAATCGGCGTTCTCGGTTCCGGTCGTCACGTTTTCGTCATTGTCGGAACTCGGGGAGCATCCTTGCGGCGCCTCGGCTGCTCTGGTCATCCTGTCCTTGATAGAGGCGAGCAGGGAGGCGTGGGCGAGCGCACTGAAGGACCTGGCGGAAGGCGTGTCACGCCGCCCGGTTGTCACGCTAGCCTCGACGAACGACGTCGAGTTGGCACGCGCCACCATCCGACACGGTGCGAAGGGATACATTCCGCTCACGATGGGATTTGACAGTGCGGTTGAGGCGATCCGTTTTGTTCTGGTCGGCGGGACGTATGTCCCAACGGACCACCTTTTCGCGGCAGATCCGATTGGACTCCTGCCGCGGACGACGGTCCAGCCCGTCGGCGTTCTCACGGGCCGTGAACACTCGGTCGTGAAGGCGATCAAGGAAGGCAAGTCGAATAAGGTCATCGCCTACGACCTGAATATGTGTGAAAGCACGGTGAAGGTCCATGTTCGCAATGTCATGAAGAAATTGAATGCGAAGAACCGCACCGACGTGGCGATGAGGACGTAAACCGCCTCGTCGACAGGCCGCTCGCCGGCGGCCCCGCATCGACCGACCGGTTGGCGGAGAAGGCGACCAAGAAACGAGCGTGGTGGCGGCGGTTCGCCGACCACAAAGGGCCCCGCCGTCGTGGCGGGGCTTTTTTGCGCAGCCCGCTTCCGCTGAGAGATCTCGAACGGAGCCCATTGTGGCACAGTCGTATGGGTTGAACTGACGGTGGGCTAGTGGAACTCTTGCCCCGCGCCGACAGTAATTTCATTCTTCACGCCAATAACGCCAGGTATCCGACGCACGTCCGCCTCCGCGCAGGACCTTTGGTAGGCCCGTTCCACCACCCCGTGCAGGGTGACCAAGCCGCGGTCCTCTTCCACCGTCACTCGGTTTGGCGGTATCGCGAGGTCCCAAAACAGTGAGTTCGCGACCTCGGCGTAAATGTCCAACACAACGCGTCCTCCAAAAAACCATCGATCCCACATAAGCATGCCGAATAATTACACGCAACTTAGTATTGAAATTTTCTTTGATGAACTCGAAGTTACAACCCATCGCAAGCATAAGTATGCACTTTTAAGCTGAGTAAGTTGTCGTCGCCGCCTGGCAGTTACAACTCGTCACAAGCACATATATGTCTTTTTAGCCCAAGTGGGTTGCCGTCGTCGCCTTCGAGCGACCGCCCGGATAGGAGTCGCCTGGGGAGCGCTGTTCCTCACCCGGTCGCATTCCCACCGCCCCATCTGCGATGTTCGCGATTCCGGTTGTCCCTAGCGCCCGCGCGGTTGTTTCCGTGAGTCGCGAGAAAAACCGCCGCCTCATCTTGCGAATTCGCACGATGCCAGCCTGCCGCGATCGCTTTCCCGATTCTGCTGCGCATTTTTGCCGCCACAAGTTGACAGGGATCAATCCGTCCTTCGGCCTTCTGCGTTATGCAGCGACGCGCTGCGCAAGCGGAAGGCGTCACGGGCGGAAGGAACACGAGAACGGGGGTCGACGTTGCGCTCACGGGGGTTCTGGCCTCATCAACCGCTGCGCGCGCCCGAGCCGAATTACAGCTCCTGGTCGGCGGCGCCACGACCTCAGGATCGAGCGGAGACGGGCTTTCCCGTCTCCGTCTGAGCGCCTGCGTGAGCAGGATTCCGCGAATGCTGGACCTCCGCGACGCCGGCGTCCGCGATGCGCTAGGCGCTGAGGACGAGGCCGATCCGCGTTGGCAGGCCACCCCGAATGACAGACTTGGAGCAAACTGGGCATGAACGCCATCGATAATGTGATCCGCGAACTGGCTTATGAGCTGTGGGAGAATGCGGGCAGGCCGGACGGCCGAGGCGACGAATTCTGGTTCGCCGCGCGATTCGAGTTCGAACGCAGGGAGGAGACGGGAGAGATACAAGTTTACCCGCAGAGCCCATTCTACGAACATGACGTGGTCGTGCGCGATGGGACAGGCCGCGCGGTCCGGATGACAGGCGCGACGCGCAGAACCGGTAAGCGGATCGGCATCGACGCAGGGACCCGGACGCCCGGAGCGCGGCGAGGGATGCAACCTTCCCTGGCGAGGTCTGCAATGTCCGCTTAAGGTGGACTCGCGATTGTTCAATCGCTTGCCGAAAGGCGGCGGTCGCTCAATCGATCATCGCCGCCTTGAGGATGTTGACCATCGTGGCGTGCGCAAGCTTGTCTTCCCGGTTGCGGATGCGGTGGGGCCTGTCGCAGCGGTAGCGCAGCGTCTCCCCCGCCCGGACCGTCTCGACAGCGCCGCCTACGTCGACCTCGAGCTCGCCCTCGAGGACCGACAGGCACTCGACCGACCCGCGCGCGTGCGCGGTCGATTCGAGGACGCCCCCCGGATCGGCCTGAAAATCGTACCATTGCAGCCAGTCGACTGTCTTCAGCCATCCGGTCACGGCGAGACGGCAGAGGCCGTCGTCGGAGACGAAAATGGGCGTTGCGCCGCGGCTCAGGTGTTCGATGAACGGTCCGTCCTCGCCGCCCTCGAGCATCGACTGGATCGACACGTCGAGGGCGTGCGCGAGACGCCAGATCGTCGTCAGCGTCGGGTTGGTCTCGTTGCGCTCGATCTGCGAGATGATCGACTTCGCCACGCCTGACTGGGTCGAGAGATCGGCGAGCGACAGACCGTAGCTTTTGCGCAGCCGCTGGACCGCGACGCCGAGCTGGTTCGCCAGCGCGGCCGCGCCGGCTTCCAGGACTTTCGCGCGATCCTTGCCTTCGACGCCCATGGCGCTCTCCCGGTCGGAACTCCGGCGTAACGATCGACGAGCGCCGCGATGTTCGCGCCTCGTCTTGACGAGGCCGCGATCCCCGGACTTTGATCCGGGGAAACGTCTCGAAGGACCTTCCAGAGCGCGCTGGAACGTCCTTCGAGCCGCGCCGCCTGCGGCGTCGCTCCTTGAGGCGCGAGCGTGGAGGATATCCGCGCTCTCCTGGGGCGTTACACTTCGGCTTGCAGACTACTCGAAAGCGTCCGGAATATCGAACGGCTTCGACCGCGCGCTCACACCGGATCGCCGTCGCGCGAAAGGCGCGACCCTGCGGTCGGCGTGCTCCCACGCCAGCAACGCCGCGCCGGCCGTCATGACGATCGCCGCGCCGATCAGCACGCGCGCCGTCGGAACCTCGGCGAACATGAGGTAGCCGAGCGCCGCCGCCCAGATCATCGCGACGTAGTCGAACGCGGCGATGACCGAGGCGTCGGCGAACCGGTAGCATTGGGTGAGCATGATCTGGGCGCAGCCGCCGAGGAGCCCGATCGCCGCAAGGCCCGCGAAGCCCAACGCGCCGGGCGCGACGAACCGCTGGCTCGAGGACAGCTCCGAGAGGACCGCCCGCTCGGGCCAGACCATCGCGAGGATCAGGAGCGCGAGACTGAGGACCGCGGTGACGGCAGAAAAATAGAACACGATCGCCCCGTTCGACTCGGACTGGGTGAGGCGGCTGATCTGGATC
>NZ_JBKQOT010000288.1:0-3958 GCF_052145395.1 Roseiarcus sp. | reverse complement strand
GGCGTGAGCACGAAGGCGCGTCGCAACAGTTCCTTGTGAGGCAGCGTCAGTCGCTCGTCTTCAAGCGACGCATCGCCATAAAAGAGAATGTCGATGTCGATGACGCGGGGTCCCCAGCGCACAGTCTCCACGCGTCCGAGATCGCGTTCGATCGTCTTGATCGCATCGAGCAGATCGCTGGGCGCGAGTTGCGTCGTCCCGATCGCGCAAGCATTCGCGTAGTCCGGTTGCTCGACGCCGCCCCACGGCGCCGTGCGATAAAGGGAAGATATCGCCCGGATCGCGACGACATTGCGCTTTTGCAGCGTTTCGATCGCGGTCTGAATGGAGCGGACCGGATCGCCGACGTTGCCGCCGAGGCCGATTCCGACCTCGACCGGATCAGGCGGAGTCGATGGCATGGAAGACCTTGAAAGCCGCGGCGTGCTCGGCGGCGTCGTGAACGCGAAAAACCGCGGCTCCGCGGGCGAGCGTCGCAAGGTTCGCAGCAAGGGTCCCGATCAGGCGACCCTCCACGCCGACGCCGAGCAGATCGCCGAACAGCCATTTGCGCGAGACGCCGATCAGCACAGGGAGGTCGAACGTTTCGCGGAGGCGCGACGTCGCCTGAAGCGCCCGCAGATTTTGCGCCTTGGTCTTGCCGAAGCCGATCCCCGGATCGATCAGCATATGTCGACTTGGGATGCCCGCCGTGTCGGCCAGCGCGAGCGATCGCTCGAAAAATCTCCGCATGTCGACCTCTATGTCGACTTCGGGATCGACCGTATCGCGGTTATGCATGATGACGACGGCCGCGCCGCCATCGGCGACGACGCCGGCCATCTCCGGGTCTCGCTGCAATCCCCACACGTCGTTGACGATGGAGACGCCTGCGGCGATCGAACGGCGCGCGACTTCGGCCTTGGAGGTATCGATCGAGACGGGCGTCGCGATGGCGCTAAGCAGCGGGCCGAGCAGCGGCGCCAGACGGCGCCACTCTTCGTCGAGCGGGACGGGCGTATGGCCCGGTCGCGTCGATTCGGCGCCGATATCGATGATGTCTGCCCCCTCGGCGACCAGCTTGCGCGCCTGCGCCAGCGCCGAGTCGAACGACTGAAAGCGTCCGCCGTCGGAAAATGAATCCGGCGTTACGTTGAGGATGCCCATGATCGCGGGCCTGACCCCGATGAGGTCCAGAAAAGAATCGCGCCGGTGGTCGCGCTCGGCCTTCGTCAGTTCGAAAATCGCTGGTTCTGCCATGACGGCAAGAATAGACCGATCGAGGCCCCGTCATCCAGAGGATCGTCAACTCCCGCCGATGCGGCGCGGCGCGAGTCCTCGAGCGTCGTCGTGGAAGCCCCGATAACATTCGGCGGCCGACGAACCGGACATTACCAGCCGAGGCGGAAGAATTGCATTGTGACCTCGATCACTGCACGAATGTCGGCGCCGACATATAAGGTCGTTCGGGGGTTTGAAAAACGATCGCTTGACCAACAGGTGGGGTTCGACAATGTCATTCACTTCCACTCTTATGGCGTCCGTCGTGCTGGCAAGCCAGGTTCACCCGACTTTGCTGCAGACGGTGGTCATTTCCGGTATCTGGCGTCCGTCGCAACCTATAAGCCCATGGCCGGGTTCAACCACGTCCTTGGAGCGATGCGCTTTGTCGGCTATTTTCTGCCGGCGCCGGATGCCTGCAAAGTGACGGTGTTCGAGGCCGCCGCGTACGACGAGGCGCTGGCCACGCCGCCGCGCCGGATCGATATCGTTGTCCGGGCAGGCGACCGAGCCCAGTTCGAGGCTGGCGACAATTCGGCCCTGGCGATTGCTTGCACGGCAGACGCGGACGCGATCAAGGTCGCTCCGCAAATCCGCACGAGCGTATCGGTCGCGCCCGCCAGCGAAGCCGTCCGGTAAGCGGACGGTGGGCGCGCGGCGCCGACCCCATCGATCTTGGTGTGATGGTGACGGGCGCAGGCTCGCCGCGACGGACGCCGCCCGCAACCCAGGTCACATCTTCTTGCCGTCCGGTCCGAACTGCTTGAGATAGGCGATCACGTTGGCGGCGTCCTGGTCGGTGGGCAGGCCCGGGAACGCCATCTTGGTGCCCGGCACCACGGCGCGCGGGTTGCGAAGGTACTTCATCAGCGTCGCCTCGTCCCAGGTCAAGCCGGAGGTCTTGTTCGGCTCGGAATAATTGTAGCCGGGATAGGTTCCGGCCTTGCGGCCGACAACGCCATTGAGGACAGGACCGACGAAATTCTTCGCGTTCTCGCCGATTTGGTGGCACGCCTTGCATATTTTGAAAGTGGCTTGCCCCGCTGCGGGGTCGCCGTCCGCCAAGGCCGCCCCTGACGTTGCGGCAAGGGCCAAAGCGGACACCATAACGGTCGCAAGAAAACCCTTCACGCGTTCCTCCTTGTCTGCATGCGCCTCGGTTTGGTCGATGAAGCCGCTGAGGCCGGCCGTTTGCGCTCGCGCGACCTCGCTTCAATTCGACGCGATGCGCGCTTCTATTTTTCTCGCGCCGGCGGAGGATCGTCAAGGAAGCATCCCGCAAATCATTTCCGAAGCGGCCGCCAGGGTTCGCGTTGGCCTCAAACGCCGTGACGTGCCCGATCGGAACGGCTGAACGGCGACGAAACGCGCGAATCACGGAAACGGCGAGGCAGACGAGGCGGCCAACGTCGCGACCCGTGCGGCTCGAAATGGGATATGGGGAGGCGCCGCCGAAGTCGTCAGCTCGGCCCTTCTCTCCGCTCGAACACGCGGCTCGCCCGGATGTCCTCCGCAGAGATCGTGGCGAGACGCTCGAGCGTCAAATCCTGTTCGCATTCGGCAAACAGGCGGTTCGCCTGCCTGAGCCTCGCACGGTCGAGCGCATTTCGCATCGAGCGGGCGTTCGCGAACAGAGGCTGAGCGCGACGAATGGGGATGTAGTCGGCGAGCGCCTGCCTGGCGTCGTCGCTGAGCTTGTAATTCAGCCCGGCGAGCATCTTCTCGCCGATGGCGAAAAGGTCGGCGTCCGAATAGTCGGGAAAGTCGATGTGGTGAGCGACCCGCGAGCGAAAGCCCGGATTGGACCGGAAGAAGCGGTCCATCTTGTCGGAGTAGCCGGCGAGGATGACGACGAGGTCGTCGCGGTTGTTCTCCATCACCTGCAGGAGGATCTCGATCGCCTCCTGCCCATAGTCGCGCTCGTTCTCCTGCCGGTACAGGTAATAGGCCTCGTCGATGAACAGGACGCCGCCCATCGCCTTCTTCAAGACCTCTTTCGTCTTCGGCGCCGTGTGGCCGATGTACTGGCCGACGAGGTCGTCGCGCGTCACCGCGACGAGATGGCCGCGTCGGACATAGCCGAGCTTGTGAAGGATTTGCGCCATGCGGGTGGCGACGGTCGTCTTGCCGGCGCCCGGGTTGCCGGTGAAGCTCATGTGCAGCGTCGGGGCCTCCGACGTCAGCCCGAATTTTTGCCGCACCCGGTCGACGAGCAAAAGCGCGGCGATCTCGCGGATGCGGGTCTTCACCGGCTTAAGCCCGACGAGCTCGTCGTCGAGCTGCTTGAGCACCGGGCCAACTCCCGACGCCGCGTACTCCTCGGCGAGGCTGACGGTCGGCTCGGCAGGAGTCTCGCGCGCGGCGTCGTTCATGCGTAGCGCTTCCCTTCCGGCTTATCGAGGCCGTAGCCGCGAACCGCATAGCGCTGCGTGCGGCCGGGCCCGGAAACGCGCTCGAGGCGGAAGCCCTCCTCGGTCTTTGGCCGGTTGACGATGAACGAGATGCGCACCGACTCCCAGCCGTGGCTCGAATCGAAGGCGGAGAGGCGGATGTACTTGTCGCCGTGGATTTTTCGGCAGGCGTCGAGCTCCATCAGCACGCCCTTGGCGTCGTGGAGGTCGAACATCGGCAGGCCCCACATGTCCCAGTAGGTGTTGCGCGGATGGGGATCGTCGGTGAACTCGAGGTTCACCGCCCA
>NZ_JBKQOT010000287.1:0-2762 GCF_052145395.1 Roseiarcus sp. | reverse complement strand
GTCAGGTACTTGATCGCAACGCTGACGCGGGAAGCGCCCTCTACGAGCAGCACGTCACCGGGCCGCAAAGTTTCGGCGAGCGCCTTGGCCGAAGTGGGAGGATTGACGCTGGCGAGCGAGCGGGTCGCGCTGAGCCAGCGCCCTAGCGCTCGACCCGTTCCAGCCAGCATGGGGGTCACGATTTGCTGCTCCTTGTTGGTCGCTGCCATCCGCTACCGTGGTTTTGCAAGCGCGGCGCCTCAACGATCCATTCGTCGAAGCGCTCCGCGCTGTTACGTAGCGCTTGGCCGTCAGGTTCGGCGTCGACTTCCAACTTGCGGCGGGCGCCTGACGCGAGTCCGCGCAAAATTCGAAGATTCTTTCCGTATCCGCGAACCCATTTGCCGCTTTGGGTCCTCTTACGTCATGAAGACGGTCTGCAAATGCCTCTGGCTGGTGAATTTAGATAACAGGCTGATTTGGAGATGGCGAGCGCTTTGGGCGAGAAGCCGGCGGTCATCAAGAACGGCATGCTCAGCTCCGCCGCCCTAGGTCGCTCGAATAGCGTCGGCAAGATGGAAAATCGAGAAATTACGGCGTCCCGACATTCGCCGCGTTTCCAAGGCCGGCGCGCTTGGCTGGTCGCCCTCATAGTGATGGCGGTCGCGTTCGCCGCTTGGTTCGCCCTGGGCGCCGACACGCCTCAGGCGGCAGCGTGGCTGCTGGCGTCGCGCGATTGGGTCGCCGCGCATCTCCTGGTCGCCGCGCTCTTCTTTGGTCTTCTCTACGTCGCCTTCGCCGCGCTGTCGCTGCCGGGCGCCTGGACATTGAGCGTCGCCGGCGGCGCGCTGTTTGGGCCGTGGCTGGGCGTGCCCCTGGTGTCGCTCTCCAGCACGGCCGGAGCGACGGTCGCCATGCTGGCGGCGCGCTATCTGTTTCGCAGTTCCGTCGAGCGCCGCTTCCCCGATTTCGTCGCTCGCGTCAATCGCGGCCTGGCGCGCGACGGGGTCGGCTACCTTCTCGCCGCGAGGCTGACACCCGTCATCCCGTTCTTCGCGATCAATCTGGCGATCGGCCTGACCCGGATGCGGACACCCACTTTCGCGCTGGTGACGCTTATCGGCGCGATGCCGATCGTCGTCCTCTATGTGCTCGCCGGCGAGCAGTTCGCGACGATTGCTCATCCGACCGACATATTGAGCGGACGGATCGTCATCGTCTTGTTCGCTTTGGCGGCGGCGCCCTTCGCGTTCGCAGGGCTCGGCGGTTGGCGCGAAGCGCGGGCCCGGCTGAAGCCTTGGCCCGGCCCGCGCAAGTTCGACTACAACCTGATCGTCATCGGCGCCGGTTCGGCGGGATTGGTGACGGCTTACGTCGCTGCGGCGGCCCGCGCGCGCGTCGCGCTGATCGAGCGCGGCGAAATGGGCGGCGACTGCCTGAATACCGGCTGCGTGCCCTCGAAGGCGCTCATTCGTTCGGCCAAGCTGGCGGCGGAGGGGCACAAAGCCGCCGAACTCGGGCTGGTCGGCGACCTCAAGCCGGACTTTCCCGCCGTTATGGCGCGCTTGCGCAGCGTCGTGGCGAAGGTTGCCCCGCACGATTCCGCAGAGCGCTATCGCGGCCTCGGCGCCGACGTGATCTCCGGTCAGGCGCGCGTGGTCGACCCCTGGACGGTCGAAGTCGCCGGCCGCCGGCTGACCGGCCGCCGCATCGTCATCGCTACCGGCGCCGAGCCGGTCATTCCGCCGATCCCCGGATTGAGCGACGTTGCGCCGCTGACCTCGGAGACCCTGTGGGGCCTGACCGAACAGCCGGCGCGGCTGCTGATCGTCGGCGGCGGCGCGATAGGCTGCGAACTCGCCCAGGCGTTCGCGCGCCTCGGCAGCGCGACAGCCTTGGTTGAGGGCGCCGAGCGGATTCTGGCGCGCGAGGACCGTGACGTCAGCGCCGCGGCGCGGGCGCTGCTTGAAGCCGACGGCGTGAAGGTCGTCGAAGGCGTCGCCGTCTCCGCTTTCCTGAAGACCGAGGCCGACTTCGCCGCGCAGATCGCCGACGGTCGCCAGATCGCCTTCGACAAGGTCGTCGTCGCCGTTGGTCGACGACCGCGCACCCGCGGCTTCGGCTTGGAAGAATTGGGGTTGCCCGAGGGCGGGCGCCTGATCGTCGACAATCGGTTGCGCACGCGCCTGCCGACGATCTTCGCCGCTGGCGACGTGACTGGCCAATTGCAGTTTACCCACGCCGCGGCCCAATACGGGGTGGTCGCGGCGATGAATGCGCTCCTCGCGCCGCTGAAGCCAGCCAAGTCGGTCCTGCCGGCCTTCCCGATGGCGATCTATACCGATCCCGAAATCGCGCGGGTCGGACTCAGCGAGCAAGAGGCGCGCGAAAAGGGGATCGCCTTTGAGGCGACCCGCTACGAGCTAAGCGAACTCGATCGCGCCATCGCCGACGGCGCCGATCGCGGCTTCGTCAAAGTCCTGACCGCGCCGAGCAAGGACCGCATTCTCGGCGTCACCATCGTCAGCGCCCGCGCCGGCGACATGCTGGGCGAATTCACCTTGGCGATGCGCCACGGGCTCGGGCTCAAGGCGATCCTCAACACGATCCATCCCTATCCCGGCTGGGGCGACGCGGCCAAGGCGACCGCCGGGCAGTGGCGACGCGCGCATGCGCCCGCCCGGGCTCTGGTCTGGTCGGCCCGCTTGTTCGACTGGTTAAGAGGGTGACGCATGTTTGACTCCCGTCTTCAGCCGATGTTGCGACGCGCGCTCGATCCACTC
>NZ_JBKQOT010000286.1:0-5051 GCF_052145395.1 Roseiarcus sp. | reverse complement strand
GTCGTGGTCGAGCTGCGCGAATGGTCGCGCATCGCCGACGAGCTCGGCTTCGAACGCATTCGCCTGGCCAACCGCCTGGGGGAGCAGCTTTGGCGCTATTTTCCGGCGCTCCTCGAACTCGAGGACGACTGCGGCGCCGAGTGGCTGCTCGACTTCCTCGTCATCGTCCCGACGCCGGCCAAGGCCGCCCGGCTGCGCGAAGCCAGGGTCGCCCAGTTCCTCAAAGAGCAGCGCATTCGTCGCTTCGACGCCGCCGCGATCCTGAAAGCCGTGCGCGCGACGCCGCCGACGCTCGCGCCCGGAACCGTCGAGGCCGCCAGCGCCCACGTCGCCTCGATCATCCCCCATCTGAAACTCGTCAATCGCCAGATCAGGGAGGCCGACCGCAAGATCGCCGCGCTCATCGACAGCCTCGCGGCGAGTCAGGAGAGCGAGCCGGGGCAGGAAAAGCAGCATGACGCGGCGATCCTCGCATCCTTGCCGGGAGTGGGAAGGACCGTCCTCGCCACGCTGCTCGCCGAAGCCTCGGAGCCTCTGCAACGGCGAGATTACCCCGCCTTGCGAAGTTTGGGAGGGGTCGCGCCGGTGACCAAGCGGTCCGGAAAGAGCTGCATCGTCGTGCGCCGCCAAGCCTGCAACAATCGCCTCGCCAACGCACTTTATCACTGGGCGCGCGTCGCCGTGCAGCACGATCCGAAAAGCCGAGCAAAATACGCCGACTTGCGCAAGCGCGGCCATTCTCATGGCCGAGCCCTCCGCTCCGTCGCCGACCGGAATCTCAATGTCGCCTGCGCAATGCTCAGAACCAGCACGCTATTCGACCCCTCCCTCGCCGCCCAAAACGCCGCTTGAAAAACGGTGGGGAGTCCCCCCCCCGGGCCACAGCCCGACCTCGAACCCAGCAAAATCAGCAAGGGAGCGCGGCCGGGCGAATTCGACATATTTTGCTTTTTTGCAGTTGACAGACGCGGGACCGAGGCTCATTTGCGCTCGCGACGGCGACTCTTCTGCGCCGCCGACGATTTCCTCAACCGTTGAAAGACAGATGGGCAGTACCGGCTGGAGCGGCCGGGGAACGCGTTTCTCCCCCGCTCGACATCATCATCATCGGTCGCAGGCCGGAGCCTGCGCTCGGGCCGTCCCGTCGGTTTAGGCCGCCTCTTCGCCTCGCACTCCGGCCCCAGACCTCAAGAACTGGGAATGGAGGCGAGCCATGAACACGCTCACCGAAAACCGCGATCCCGTTGTGGTCGCCTTCCGCCGCCGGCGGCGGGGGTTGCAAGCGCTTGCTTGCAACTGGCGCGTCAACCGGACGACCGGCAAACTCTATTGTGTGTGGAGCGCGCCGACGGGCGGCCGCAAGCTGGCTGCGGCGGTGCCGCTGCCATACGCGGGTTAGAGGAGGCCTCGAATGTCTCGAGGCCCAAGTCGGCCCGCCGGCCCGGCAAAAAGCCGGGCGGCGCGTAGAGCCCTTCCCGGAACTTCGAACTTTTGCGAGTCGAGCGGCGTGCGGGTGTGAAGCTGAAGGCCAATCGCCCCGCGCTTCGGCGCCGAGGAGACGTGTCATGACCATGCAGCTTGCACAGGCCGGATTGAACCTGGTCGTGGCTGGGGCCCTCGGGGCCGCAATCGGTCTCGAGCGACAATGGCGCCAGCGTTTGGCGGGCCTGAGGACCAGTACGCTGGTAGCGCTTGGCGCAGCGATCTTCGTGACCTACTCGCGCATCGTCCTGGATGACCAGGGCTCAGCGCGCATCGCGGCGCAGGTCGTCTCCGGGATCGGCTTTCTCGGCGCCGGCGTCATCTTCAAGGAAGGCCTCAACGTCCGGGGGCTCAACACCGCGGCGACGCTCTGGTGCTCCGCGGCGGTCGGTCTCATCGCCGGTGAGGGCTTTGCGCTCTTCGGCCTTCTCGCGGCGGCGCTGGTCATTTGCGCCAACACGGCGCTGAGGCCGATCGTGCGCGCCATCAACCGTCAGCCGTTCGACACGCCCGAGGAGGAGCAGCACTATCTCGTCACGATCAGTTGCCGGGCGGCCGTCGCTCCCGAAGTGCGGTCCGCGCTTGTTCATCAGATCGCCGATGTGCCGGAGATCCATTTCAGCCAAGTCGATACCGCCTCCAGCGAGGAAAGCGGTCGCGTCGACGTGACCGCGATCGTGACCTCGCAAAAGAGACGGGAGCTATTGCTCGAGGCGATTGTCGCGAGACTCAGTCAACTCGACGGCGTCACGCACGCGTCGTGGCGATTGAACCGGCAAACCGACTAAAGGGTCGAAGAGGCGCCTTCAGCGCCGCGGAATTTCCCTCTGAAGCAAATTCCCGCGGCGGTTCCGGTCGCGAAGCCTCCGGACGAAACCGTTGTCCGCTGCGCTCTTAGGCGAGCCGCCAGACCGTGACCCGCTCGGCGTAGCCGCGCACGGAGACGGGTCCGAGCGGGAGAGCGTCTCCGATGGCGTCGCCTGCCGCCTCGCGCACGGCGTCCGAGACGATGAGCTCCGAGCCCACCTCTTTGTTGAGGCTCTCGAGGCGTGACGCCAGGTTCACCGTGTCGCCGACCACGGTATATTCCTTGCGCTGCAGCGTGCCGACGGTTCCGGCGACCGCCTGGCCAATGTGAATGCCGATGCCGAGGCGGATCGGCCAGACATTGCCGACATTGCTTGCGTCGACCGCGCTCAGCATTTCGCGCGCCGCCGCGACGGCGTTCACGGCCTCCAGAGGATCATCGATCGGCGCGCCGAAGATGGCGAGCAGCCCGTCGCCCAAAAACTTGTTCACGATGCCGTTGTGCCGATCGACGATGTCGACCAGGATCTCGAAAACGGCGTCGAGGCGAGCGACAACCTCGGCCGGCGTGCGGCTGCGCGCCACTTCCGTGAATCCCCGAATGTCGACGAACATGACGCATACCCGCCTCATTTCGCTGAGCTCGGCGGCGCCGATGGCGAGCAGCCGCTCGACCACCCGCGGCGAGACGTGCTGGCCGAACAGGTTGGTCACTCGGTCGCGGGCGGACGCGGCCGCGAGCGCCCGCTCGAAGTGGCTCTTGATCGTGACGCCGACGGAGCCGGCCAGCACACCGGCTCCGAGAAGGACTGCGCTGCGAGCCAGATGATAGGCGATGCTGAAGTTCGGGTCGTCGGTGCGCCAGGCGAGGTGCAGCGTCACATAGGCGAGGGCAAAGAGCTCGACCGCCGCGACCGCTCCGGTGAAGGCCGAAAGCGCAAAATCGAGCCGCAGGGTCGAAAGAATGATGAAGACAAAATAGAGCAGCGCAGGCCATGTGCTGAAGACGATGGGCGCCGAGAGATACCCGGTGAGGAGATAGAGCAGCAAAGTTGGAAAGCTGGTCTCGACTAGGGCGTTCACATAGCGACCGGGGAGAGGAAATCTTCGACCGCGACGGATGAGGAAGGTGAGCAGGCCAGCCGCCAGCAGCTCGTAGGCAATGAAAGCCGAGAAGGCCGCCAACGCAGCGCGCACCGGGAGTCGATCATGATAGATCGACCTTACGAAGCCGGGCGCGAAAGTGACCGAGAGCAGGATCAGGGCGATAATGACAGCCGCGACTGCGGCCAGGCTCAGCATCCGCCGCCGCTCGCTGATGAGGATCTCCCGGTTCAAGTGCTGCCGGAACGTGGCGCCGGCAGGGTCAGGGGGTTCGCGCCTCGCCGTCCTTTCGCGGCGGATCATAGAACGCGTCAGGAGCGTGCGTCGTGAGTGCGGCCATGTCCGCTTGCCGCCTCGGGGCCGGAACGGATCCATGCGCGGCCTCCGCCTGAGCCCAAGCACACGCTGAGATCCCAAGGCTCGCGGCCCATAGCGAGGCCGTGAAGGCGGAGCGGGGTACCGCAGGGGTATGCCGAGGCTATCGTGGGTGACGGAGTTGACAACGTGAACCAGCGGAGTGCGCGGCGGGGGCTTGTAAACGTACAGTTGGTCCGCTATGTGCCTCGCCGCGCCATACTAATGGCGTTCATCCTCAAAGTTCTTGGTGGGACTAGAGGATTCAGCGATGCCACCCGAGTTGGACGGCGGGTGGATAAGCGCCGTCCTGGCGACAGGGCGGGGAGTAAAGGTTCCCGGCCCACTGTGATGTGGAGAGCTGCGCCTCTCGGGATCACATGGCGGTCCAGCCGAAGGCCGTTCTTTAGGCGGCCATGGCCTTCGTATGCCATCGTGGCATATCGTAGGACATAGGCAAATCAGGGCTCCCCAAGGGTCGAGAAGCCTCGGCCTGGTACCTCACCAAGCGAACCCCAAAGTTCGTTTGACGCTGGCTTGAAGCCGGCGGGTGAGGTCTGTCGTGCATCACAATGCCCTTCCGAGGATTCCGCGGCCGCGCGCCATCGCCGGCAAGTATTGGTTCGTCAGCAGCGAAGCTGACGCCCTCATCAGAGAGCGCGCCGGGCTTCCCCCCGCGCCGGTCGACAAGAACGCGCCGGTCGCGTTGATCAAGGTCGCGACGCTCGCCCAGCGCCTCGACGTTCATCCCAAAACAGTAAAAAGGTGGGTCCGGGAAGCCTATGGCGACCCCGCCAACGCCGAAATCGTTGAAGCGCTGGCTCGCCGGGCGTCCTTCGGCCCGAAGCGCCAGCGCACGCTCGCCGACGTCTGAAGGGTGGACCAAAATGAAGCGGGTCCCGGACACAGCCCCGAGACCCGCGTAAAGCATGCGTCATCACCCGGCGCGTCTTTACAACAAGCTGCCCTAGCGGTCGAGGCTGCCGACCGGACCTGGTTGAAAGGCGTCTTAGAGACGCTGAGCATCCTTCGCGAGTGGTTTCCGCTCGCGTTCGCGGCTGGGCGACTCCGCCCGTTCAAGGTCGGTATCGACAAGGACATCGCCGAACGGGCGCCGGCGATCACAGACCGCGAGCGCGCCAGAGCGCTGCGCTACCACACCAGGAGCGACCGCTATCTCAGGTCGATGCGTCCTGGAGCGCCGCGCGTTGACCTCGACGGCAATGAGGTCGGCGCGGTCACGGACGACGAGGCGGCTCACGCCAAGGCCATCCTCGACCGGCGCAGGGCGAAGAAGGCGGCAA
>NZ_JBKQOT010000285.1:0-2868 GCF_052145395.1 Roseiarcus sp. | reverse complement strand
TCGCGCGGGTCCTTGTTGACGACCTGGTTCCGGAACACCGGGTGATTGATGCCGGGAATGTTTTGCGTGGCCTCGCCAACGCCCTTCTTGGCCTTCTTTTCGGCGCCGAAAGCGGTGGCGAACTTGGTGGCCATGGCTGTCAGGTCCAGCCCATGATCTGCGCGGCCTGCGTCCTTGAGATTGGTGCCGCCGAACTGCCGGATCAGGAACTGGATGCCCTCGAAGCCGTTGCCGCCATGCGCGAAGCCGGTATGCGTCAGGAAGCCGATCATCGCCTTGTTGATCTGCACGCGCTCGGGAGTTTCCGGGCCGTCGGCGGAAACCGCGCCTTTGGCGCCCTGCGCGGAAATCGTGCCGGGGCCGTTGGAGATGATGAGGCCGAGCAGCACCTGGAACGGGAAGAGCTTCTCCGGCGGCGGCGTCCTGTTCTTCCCGCAGCCGCGCGGCCTCAGCGTCTCCGGACGAAACAGCCTCAGCCGCTGCTTGCCGATCCGCCTTTTCGCGCGCTTGTCGGTCCAGGAGATCGAGCAAGGCGCGGGCGTCGGGGGCGTAGAAGCTGTTGGGATAGCGGTTGAGGAACTCGCGCAACGTCGCCGCCGTCGCGTTCATCCGGATACGCGCCCAGATCGTCTGGTCGGTCTCCGACTGGTTCAGGTAGTATTCCGGCACCATCGAGATCGACAGCTCCGGCGATTGGCGGCCGTCGGTCGCCGCGTAGACGTCGCCGCCTATCCGCCGGAACATGGCGCCGACCTCGAGCCCCGGCTCCTTGATCTCCTTGAGGAACGCCGCGGAAAACGGACTGTTGCGCCCGGTCCCGTCACACGCCACGTCGTCGGCCTGGGTCGCATAGACGATGATCATCCCCTGCGCCTTTTCCGGCGGCGCATAGCCTTGAACTTTCGGCACGTCACGGGTCGAGACGCTGATCGAACGAACAAACTTCTCCGCCAGCGGATTGTCGCGGCACGCGTCGAGAACCATGATCTTGACGCCGCGGGAAAGCTGCATGGCCGACTTGACATCGTCGAGACCCACGAGTTCGTAGCGAAGGCTGACCTCGTCCTGCAGTTCCGCGTCCACCGGCATCACGTAATTCTTGCCCTCGAACTGCATGCCGTGGCCAGCGTAGTAGAAAAGCAGGGCGTCGGCTCCTTTGCCGTCCCGCGCGAATTGCGCCACCACCTGATCCATCTGGCGCTTGTCGACATCGATTTTCAGCGTCACGTCGAACCCGACCGCCTTCAACGCCTCGGCGACGTCCGCGGCGTCGTTCGGCGGATTGGAAAGGGCGGGAGTGTGCTTGTAGGCGCCGTTGCCGATGACGAGCGCAACGCGCTTGTCGGCGTAGCACGGCGCCGCGAGAGCATGGCCAAGCAAAAGACCAGCGACAAACGCTGTTGCGTCTTCATGTGGCGGTCCCCCGGCGGCCACACATGCAATTTGTCGCCGCCGCCGTTAAATGCTAGTCCAAGTCGATATTTCTGTCCAGTTTCATTTCACGGCCGCGCATGCTGTACGAACGCAGCCCCAGCAAGGAGCCCCTGGAATTTCCGCTGAATGAGTCCGCACGATGCGGCGCCTCCCGAAGGGAGTTCCGGCATGAATGTCTGGCTAAGGGCGCAGGTGTTGGCGTTGGCGTGCTTACAGGCGCAGGGCGTGTTTGCTCAGACGCCCGTGGCTATCGTCGAGGAGGTGAAGGGCAAAATTCCCGGCCTCGAGGCGATGGATTACCTACTCCCCGGCCAAACGTTTCATCTTTCGCAGGATTGTTCTGTCGCAATCGGCTACCTGAAGTCTTGCGTGCGCGAAACGATTCGCGGCGGCGAGGTCGAGATTGGGAACGAGCAGAGCACGGTCGAGAAGGGGCTCGTGGAGCGCGGCAGGGTCGAATGCGACGCCCAGGACATGATGGCGACCCCGGGTCAGGCGCTCGACGCAACCGGATACGTCCTTCGCGGCTCTTCAACGGCAAACGCGGAACTGCCCGCGGTGCCCCGGGCGCCGGCGCCGCAGGTCACGCTCTACGGCTCGGCCCCGCTCGTCGAACTCAAAGGCGCGGGGCCCCTGGTCATCGCCAGGATCGACGTCAAGGGCGAGTATCTCAAGTTTGACGTCGACCGGGAGAATCTCATGCGTGGGCGTTTCCTCGATCTGGCGGCGGCCGGCCAGTCCCTCACCC
Organism: Roseiarcus sp.; assembly: GCF_052145395.1. Taxonomy (NCBI): domain Bacteria; kingdom Pseudomonadati; phylum Pseudomonadota; class Alphaproteobacteria; order Hyphomicrobiales; family Roseiarcaceae; genus Roseiarcus; species Roseiarcus sp. The sequence continues at coordinate 686 of NZ_JBKQOT010000285.1, read as the reverse complement.
CGGGAGGCGTCTATGCGGCTCGCTGGCAGAAGCGTCTGATCGTGTTCAGGATCGACCCCTCCGCGAAGCCCGGCGCGACCCCGCTCCTCGGCAGACTCCTGCGATTGGGGTTTACGCCCTAGGCGAAGAGGCCGCAGCTTGCCGAGGCCGGGGAGGCGAACTTTCACCGCGGTCGCGCTGGCGTTCATCGCGATCGCGTCCGCCACGCTCGCCGCCCCGCCCGGGTTTTCGTTGCTGCGCGGCTTCTCTCTCGACGCTGCGACAGCCTTGCGCTGGCGAATGTTCGGCGACGCTCACGAAACCGCATCCTCCCCGACGGCGGTGATCGCGCTCGACGAGGAGACCTACCGGACGCCGCCGTTCAAGGGCACGCCGACCATCGCCTGGACAGGCGAAATCGGGCGCGTGCTCGCCGCGGTTCTGAACGGGGGCGCCAAAGTCGTCGGGTTCGACGTGATCTTCCCCACGACGATCGAGGATTCCGACATAACATTCGACAAGGAAACCATCGGCGAGCGGATGCGAGGCTTCGATCGGGATTTCCTGCGCGCGCTGGCTGCGGGCGCCAGCGAAGGCAGGGTCGTCCTCGGCGCGATCCGGACCGGCGATGACGTCATTCTGCCGGCGGCGGGACAGAGAGTGGTTGTCGGTCAGACCCGAAACATCCGGTTCCTGAATGTTTATAC
>NZ_JBKQOT010000284.1:0-3787 GCF_052145395.1 Roseiarcus sp. | reverse complement strand
CAACTCGGCCAAGCGCTGTTCCGCATCTGACAGCGCTCCGGTGAGGAACTCGCATTCGGCCCGGTTGAGCTCGACATTGAAAATGAGATCGCCATGGCGCCTCCACGAGTCGTTCGGCAACAGCGCCCCGCCGGTGGCTAGATAATTCAGCGCCGATGCGTAAGCCGCCGAAGCCATGGCGCGCTTGCCCGCAATCAGGTTGAGTTCGGCGAGCTCTTCCCGTTCCGCCTGGCCGGTCATCAGCGTCGCGCCGCGGTTGAGCTGACCCACGATCTCGAAGATCGCCTCCTCCCGGTCCTCCGCGGGCGTGTGCGCGATGAGAAGCCTGCCGATCCGCAGATGGGCTTCGGCCCGCCGCTCCTCTGGGATCAGCGAATAGGCCGCCTCCTGCACCCGGTCGTGAACGAACCGGTAGGCGGAAGACCTTCGCTCGATCAGCTCGAGCCGGACCGCTTCCCATAGGGCCGCATGGACCTCGTCCTCCGAGGTTCCGCGCACGATCGCAAGGTCTGACACGTTTGCAATGTTGCCGAAGCAAGCGAACTGGCGCAGAGCTGTTTGCACTTCCTCCGACAGGCCGACGAGCCTCCCGACCATGAGGTCGACGATGTTGTCGGCGTAGCCCTTGGCCTGGATTCGCGCGAGATCCCACGACCAGCGCAGAGCCTCATGGTCGAAGGCGAGTGCTCCCTCCTCAGCGAGCGCATGAAGGAACTGCAACACGAAGAAGGGATTGCCGGCCGTCTTGGCGTGCGCCAGTCCCGCCAGCGGCGCGGCGTCCTCGGGCGTCGAACTGAGCGCGTCGGCGATTAACCGCCGGATGTCGTCCCCGCGGAGAGGTCCAAGCTTGATCTCGCTGACCTTCCCGTTGGCCTTGCGAATGGCGGAAAGCCTGCGCATCAGCGGACTCCCGTCATCGACCTCGTTGTCGCGATAGGCGCCGATTAACAGAAGATGACGCAATTTCGAGCGGGTGAGAACCTCCTCGAGGAAATCGAGCGTCGCGCCGTCGAGCCATCGCAGATCGTCGAGGAAGAGGGCCAGCGGACGCTCGGGCTTTGCGAACACTTCGACGAACCGGCGAATTACGAACTGGAACCGCCCCTTCGCCTGCTGCGGCTCGAGCTCGGGGACCGGCGGCTGCTCGCCGATGACGAGGGCGAGCTCGGGGACTAGGTCGGTCATTAGCCGACCGTTCGGAGCGAGCGCCTCCCGCAGCTCGACGCGCCAGCTCGCGAGCTCTGCGTCGCTCTTGCCGAGCAGCGACCGCACGAGGCTCTGAAAGGCCTGCGCCAGCGTCGCAGAGGGGATGTCGCGTTTCAGCTGGTCGAACTTGCCCGAGGCGAACAGGCCGCGCGGGGGAACCAGCGCCCTGTGCAGCTCGTTCACCACCGACGACTTGCCGACCCCGGAATAGCCCGAGACGAGGACGAGCTCCCGAGGGCCTCCTCCGACCACGCGATCGAAGGCCGCGAGCAGCGCTTCGACCTCGCGCTCCCGCCCGTAAAGCTTCTCGGGAATCACGAGCCGGTCAGGCGTGTCGCACTCGCCGAGCGGGAATGGATCGATGCGGCCTTCGCGCTCCCATGCGAGGAGGCAGCGCTTCAGATCGCGCTCGAGGCCGGCGGCCGTCTGGTAGCGCTCTTCGGCGGGCTTGGCGAGCAGCTTCATCACGATGTCGGACATCGGCGCCGGAATCGTCGGCGACAGCTCGGCCGGAGGCGTCGGCCCTCTCGCGATGTGGCAGTGGACCCACTCCATCGGATCGGCGGCGCTGAACGGGATAACGCCCGTGACCATCTGGTAAAACGTTACGCCGAGCGAATAGAGGTCGCTGCGAGAATCCACCGAGCGGTTCATGCGTCCGGTCTGCTCGGGCGCTATGTAGGCGAGCGTTCCTGCGATGATCTCGGGCGGGTCGGGGGCCTGCCGCTCGCGCGGCAGGCGCGAGGCGACCCCGAACCCGATGAGCCGCGCCCCGCCGTCAGCGCAGTTCACCAGGATGTTGGGACGTCCTTGTGGACGAGCCGGCGCTGGTGCGCCTTTCCCAGAGCGGACGCAATGGCGACGGCGAGGCGCAGGAAAAGGTCCGTGTCCATTGGCGCACCGAGGAGGCGCGCGAGCGACTCGCCGCCAGGGTCCTCAAACAAGAGAGCTGTCCGGCCTCCCTCGCGCACAAGGTCAAGCGGGCGCACAGCCCAGGCCGTGTGGAGTGCGTCCCTTAACCCGTATTCGTGGGCCAGCCGATTGAGGGCGGATCGCTACGGACGCTCCCCCACGGGAAAGGCGATCAGAACCGAGACAGGGCCGTCGCCGGCGTCTTGGAGCCGACCACGGCCAAGCGCAAGCTCGGGGTCCTCCCACAGAATCTGCAAATCGCTAACCCAATCCACATCGAACCTGAGCGATAGGCTCAACAGCCGGACTCCAGCCCGCGTCTATACAAGAATTTGCCGCTTAACCACACACGACGCAATCCGGTCCGTGTGGTGGTCGTAGCAGCGTCGAAAGGCGGCAGCTGCTCAATCGCGCCGGTCAAAGCCTCCACGCTCCGCGACACGCTCACGCTCGCATCTTGTCGTCTGGGACAGTTGGCCATATGATCCCCGAGAACGTTATTGGAAGTTCCGCAAGGATGCCGACAGCGCCAACGAGTGAGCCGACTATAATCATCATTGACGACGACCTGGCGATCCGAGAGGCGGTCAGCGATCTCATCCAGTCGATCGGTTTTCGGACGATCGTGATGGCTTCAGTCGACGAGTTTCGCCGTTCGGGCCGACCGAGCGGGCCAAGCTGTCTTGTTCTCGACGTTCGACTTCCCGGTCAAAGCGGTCTTGATCTGCAGCGTGAGCTCGCCGCGAGCCACATTGAACTTCCCGTCGTGTTCATTACCGGACACGGCGTTATCCCGATGTCGGTCCAAGCGATGAAGGGCGGCGCAATTGAGTTTCTGACCAAACCCTTTCGCGACCAGGATCTCCTGGACGCGGTCCAACTTGGCATCTCCCGCGACCGCGCTCGCCTCGACAGCGAGAAGTCAATGGCGGCGTTGCGCACGCGCTTTGAAACGCTGACCGCGCGGGAACGGGAGGTAATGGCCCGAGTCGTCGTTGGTCGGCTCAACAAGCAGATCGCCGGCGAACTTGGCGTCAGCGAAGTCACCGTGAAGGTTCACCGCGGTCAAGTCATGCATAAGATGAAGGCGTCTTCTCTTTCCGAATTGACCCGAATGGCGGACAAGCTCAATATTACTGGAGAGAACAAATAGATCGCGATCCCGCGTTGCCTGCGAGCGTGGTGTGCGCCCGAGACTCGTTCCGGTCTTGAGGCGAGCATGACCCGGTTATGGGGTTATGGCGGCTGTCGCGCCTGTGCCGGGGCAACGCCAAGTCGAAAGCGGCTTCCGACGAAGCCTTTCGCTCGCCTTTCGCTGCGGCTCTTTTCGGCAGCGTGGATTGCGCCATGTGGCGCCGCAGGATCAAATCACCCATCGCTCCCGCGAATCTCAAACCTTAGATCACGCATTGTCCGAAATTGACTGGCGCCGAGCCTTGGGCAGAGCGCATCCACTAATCCCATGAGGCTCTTGGAAAACTATTTTGAATGTCAATCAAATTGAGGTGGGGCATGTAGGAACGATATGACAGTTGTCAACAATATATATCGCTGTACATTGAGGGTATTTTCGGTATTGTTTTGGCTTATCGTCCCGATTCGTAGTAACAGGCATGTCCGACGATCCCCTAGACGCCATGAAAGCCCGCTGGAACCATATCCGGGGCAC
>NZ_JBKQOT010000283.1:0-4463 GCF_052145395.1 Roseiarcus sp. | reverse complement strand
CCTCATCCCCGACGACCCGCAGTCGCCGATGGACGTGCGCGGCATCATCGAGCACATCGTCGATCCCGGCGAGTTCCTCGAAGTGCATCGCTCGTTCGCCGAGAACCTGATCGTCGGCTTCGGCCGGATCGGCGGCGTCGTGGTCGGCCTGATCGCCAATCAGCCGGCGGTGCGGGCGGGCGCACTCGACATGGACGCCGCCGACAAGGGCGCGCGCTTCATTCGCTTCTGCAACTGCTTCAACATCCCGCTCGTCACGCTCGTCGATGTGCCGGGCTTCATGCCCGGCGTCGAGCAGGAGCGAAACGGCATCATCCGTCACGGCGCGAAGCTCCTGTTCGCCTACGCCTCCTGCACGACGCCGAAGGTGACGGTGATCCTGCGCAAGGCCTAGGGCGGCTCCTACCTCGCCATGTGCAGTCAGGAAATGGGCGCCGACTTCGTCTTCGCCTGGCCGACCGCGGAAATCGCCGTAATGGGCGCGGACGGCGCCGTCAGGGTTCTCTACAACAAGGAGCTGAAGGCCGCGGCGGACCCGAAGGCCAAGGCCGCGGAACTCGCCGCCGCCTACCGTGCCGAATTCGCCTCGCCCTACATGGCGGCCGCGAACGGCTACATTACCGACGTCATCGATCCCGCGATCACCCGGTCGACGATCGCGCTGTCGCTGCGCAAGGCGCTGTCGAAGCGCGAACTCCGGCCGCCCAAGAAGCACGGGAACATTCCCCTCTAACGCTCCAACCCCGATCGGAGGAACGACGCCATGACCTTCGAGACCCTGAAGTTTGCGATCGGCGCGATCGCCGCCCTGGCCGTCTTGTGCATCGCTGTGGTGTACCTCGGCCGCTTTCTGAGCTGGATTGAACGTTCCGAGATCGCCCGTCAGAAGGCGGAGGCGGCGGCGGAGGTCGAGCGCAACAGGGCCGCCGCGCCCGCTGTTGTCGCGCCCGAACTCGACGGCGTCCCGACCCAACACATCGTCGCCATCGCGGCTGCGGTCGCCGCTTACGGTTTCAGAGTCATCCATATCGCGGATCACTCGACCGGGCGCGCCTGGGCGTCGGAGGGCCGCTGGATGCACCAGACGTCGCATCGCACGCATTGACACGAGTTTCGGAGATCAGGAGTCGCCGGTATGCAGCGGAAATTCAGGATCAGCGTCGACGGCCACGCCTATGAGGTCGTGGTGGAGGAGATCGCCGGGGAGGGTGGTGCGACGTCGTGGCCCGGCTCAGTCGCCGCGGCTTCGGCGGCGGTGGCGGCGGCCGCGGCGCCGGCCACTGCCGAGGCGAAGCCCGCCGCCAAGGCGGGCGACGAGGTCGCGCCGCTCGCCGGCACCGTCCAGTCGGTCGACGTGACGGTCGGCCAGGCGGTCAAGGCCGGAGACAAGATCGCCACCATCGAGGCGATGAAGATGAAGACCGAGGTGCACGCCAAAGGCGCCGGCAAGGTCGTGTCGATCGCGGTCAAGCCCGGAGATTCTGTCGACACCGGCGGCGTCCTGCTCACGCTCGCCTGAAACAAGGACAATCCCGTGACGATGCCCGACACGCTCTACGGAGCGCTCATGCTCAGCTTCATCGATTTCTTCACGTCGATGGTCATGATCTCGGGGATCGGCGTCGTGCTGGCGCTGTTCCCGCTCCTCAACCGGCTCGCCAAGATCGACGAAGAGGCGCTGCGCAAGAGCCATCACTGATCGCCGGATCATCCCGGGCTGGAGGGGCGTCCCTTGATTGAACAGGTGCTTTCTTTTCTCGGCGCATTGATGGATCAAACCGGCCTCGCCCATCTCTGGTGGGGCAACGTGGTCATGATCGCCATCGGCTGCGCCATGATCTATCTGGCGATCGCCAAGGGTTACGAGCCGCTGCTGCTGGTCGGCATCGGCTTCTCGTGCATCATCTCCAACGTGCCGGGGTCCGACCTCACCCAGCCGGGCGGCCTGTTTCATTATGCGTACGAAGGCGTGCAGCTGCTCGTCGTTCCGCCGCTCATCTTCTTCGGCGTCGGGGCGATGACCGATTTTGCCCCGATGATCGCCAATCCGCGACTCGTGATCCTGGGCGCGGCGGCGCATCTGGGCATCTTCGTCGCCCTGATCGGCGCGAAGCTGCTCGGCTTCACCCTCAAGGAGGCCGGCGCGATCGGCATCATCGGCGGCGCCGACGGGCCGATGGCGATCTTCATGACCGTCAAGCTCGCGCCGCATCTCCTGCCGCAGATCTCGGTCGCCGCCTATTCCTACATGGCGCTGATGCCGCTGATCCAGCCGCCGGTCATGAAGCTGCTCACCACCCCCGCGGAGCGGAAGATCCGGATGAAGCAGTCGCGGCAGGTAACCCGGCTCGAGAAGATCGCGTTCCCGATCGTGATCGGCATCATCGTCAATCTGTTCTTCCCGCCGGTCGCGCCGCTCATCACCATGCTGATGCTCGGCAACCTGTTCCGCGAGGTGCTGGTCGTCAACCGGCTCGCCAGGACCGCGGCCAACGACCTCATGAACGTGATCATCATTGTGCTGACCGTCGCGATCGGCTCGACCATGGCGGCCGACAAGTTTCTCACCATCGACACGATCGAGATTGTCGTCCTCGGCCTCGTCGCCTTCCTGTTCGGCACCGGCTCGGGCGTGGTCGGCGCCAAGATCCTGAACCTGTTTTTGAAGGAGAAGATCAATCCGCTGCTTGGCTCGGCCGGCATCGCCTCGGTGCCGATCGCGGCCAGGGTCAGCCACAACGTGGCGCTCCAGTACGACAAGGAGAACTTCCTCATCTATCACGCGATGGGGCCCAATCTCGCCGGCGTGTTCGGCACGGCGATCTCCGGCGCAATCATGCTCGCGCTCTTGGGCGTTCACTGACGGACCGTGCGATAAAAAGCGGGGAGGAGGGGCGCGAGGTCCGCCGCGCCCGGGGGGCGAAAAGCAATGGCCGAAGATTTCGCAACGGACGCGCCGCTGGAGATCATCACGGCGGGCGCGCCTTCGCGCCGCCCCTCGCTCGTCTTCGTTCACGGCGCCTTCTGCGGCGCATGGGTGTGGGCGGAACATTTCCTGCCTTTCTTCGCCGAGCTCGGATGGCATGGCGTCGCCGTGTCGCTCAGCGGCCACGGCGAGAGCCCGGGCAGGAAGCAGTTGGACCGGTTTGGCATTTCGGATTACGTGGCCGACGTCGCTGTGGCTGCGGCCGGGCTCGATCGTCCGCCCGTGGTGATTGGGCACTCGATGGGCGGCGTCGTCGCCCAGCACTTTGCGCGAAAGCATCAGGCTTCGGGCCTGGCGCTGCTCGCGCCCGCGAGCCTCACCAGCCTCGCCGGATCCTTTGCGCATATGTCGCTCAGGCGCCCGGATCTGCTGCGAGCCTTGGGCCGCGTTCAGTCCCGCGGGGTGACGGCGGAAGACTATGAGGCGATCCGTCGCGGGCTCTTTTCCGCCGACTTCCCCGTCGACCTCGCCATGCGCTACAGTCGGCAGTTCCAGCGGGAGTCCGTTCGCGCCAATCTGGAGCTCATGGTTCCGCAGTGGCCGTTGCTGATGGGGCGCCCCCGCCTGCCGGTCCTCGTCATGGGCGGCGCCGACGATTGTTTCATTCCCTATGTCGACTTGCTCACGTCATCGACGTTCTGGAACGCGGAGCTGCGCGTTCTCGAAGGCGTTCCCCACGCCCTGATGCTCGACACGTCCTGGCGCGCCTCCGCTGAGACAGTCGCCGACTGGCTCAGGCGATCGTTCGACCAGGCCTGAGGGAGGCGGTCCCGGACACCGCCATAGTGGTCGGTCGGGACGCGAGCGGTGTCGCGCCGCGCGAATCCGGTGGAACAGGCGGGCCCCGAGCGTTACGCTTTCGTGCAGATCCGACAGGGCGGGACCATGACGACCTCCGAGGCGTACAAAGGGAGCGCAGGCGCCCAGGAAAAGGATGGCGATCCGGTCGAAACGGCCGAGTGGCTCGAATCGATCGACGCCGTCGTTCGCTATCGCGGACCGGAGCGCGCCCTGTTCCTCCTGCGCAAACTGGAGTCGCGGCTGCGCGACCAGGGCGTCTCGGCGCTTCAGCCGCCCTATTCGGCCTATCGCAATACGATCCCGCTGGAGAAGCAGGGACCCTATCCCGGCGATCTCGCGCTCGAAGAGCGGCTGACCGCAATCATGCGCTGGAACGCGCTCGCCATGGTGGCGCGCGCCAACCGCGCCCATGGCGAGCTTGGCGGCCACATCGCGAGCTATGCGTCCGCGGCGGAAATCTTCGAAACCGGCTTCAATCACTTCTTTCGCGGCGCGGGCGATGGTTTCGGGGGCGATCTCGTCTACTTCCAGCCGCACTCGGCGCCGGGCGTCTACGCGCGCGCCTTCCTCGAAGGGCGCTTAACCGAAGAACAACTCGCGCGCTATCGGCAGGAGGTCTGCGGGGGCGGGCTCTCTTCTTACCCGCATCCCTGGCTGATGCCCGACTTCTGGCAAT
>NZ_JBKQOT010000282.1:0-2655 GCF_052145395.1 Roseiarcus sp. | reverse complement strand
TTCGATCAGATTTCCAATATCCTAGATGCGAACGTGCGGCCGACGATAGCAGAAGTTTACTAGTGACTTTTTGCCGCCGTCAGAAGGTGGGGAGCCAGCCGCTGGTATTTTTTTCGGAGATCTCTTTACCCCGCGTCCCTGTCGGGCGCTGCGACGAGCAAGGCGGCGCCGCAGAGGATCAGCAAACCGCTGCGCCTCGCGACGAGCCTCCGTCCGGAGCGGACGAAAACACCGTGTGGGAAACCGCTAACGCCGCAGCGGGTTTCGTCGAACGCGGCGCTTTGTAGGGCGAGGTCGGCGACCGCGCCGAGGCCGGGTCCGCGATCCGGCGCTAAAGCCGCGTCAAAAGAGCGCCGCAAAAGTCGCGAGATCGGCGTTGGCGCCGCAGACGAGGACGCCGACGCGTTCGTTCGTCTCGGGGCGGTAGGCGCCGCCGATGAGCGCGGCGAGCGCTGTCGCGCCGCCGGGTTCGGCGACGACGGAGGCTTGGCGCCAGAGCCACCGCTGCGCCTCGAGGATCGCGGCGTCGGCGACCACGACCGCTTCGCCGACGAAGCGTCGGGCGATCGCGAAGTTGAGGTCGCCGACGCGGCTCGCCCCGAGCGAATCGGCGGCGACCGACTGGACCGGGACGTCGACGGGCTTGCCGGCATGGAAGGCGGCGCGCAGAGCCTGTGAGCCCTCGGGCTCGACGCCGACGACCTTGATCCGGCCGGCGAACCAGGCGGCGACGCCGGAGATCAGACCGCCGCCGCCGACCGCGACGAGGACCGTGTCGAGCGCCGGCAGGCCGAGCCGTTCGAGGTCCTCCTCCCATTCGAGCGCGACCGTGCCCGCGCCGGCGACCGTTTCGCGCGCGTCGTAGGGGTGGATTTTCAGCGCGCCGCTGGTCGCGACATAGGCGTCGCAGCGCATCTGCGCCTCGGCGTAGTTGGCGCCGCCGACGACGGCGTCGGCGCCGCAGGCTCGGATGCGCGCCACCTTCGCCGGCGTCGAGATTTTTGGCACGAACACCTTTGCTGGCACGCCGAGCTTATCGGCCGCATAGGCGACCGCCGCGCCGTGGTTACCGCCCGAGGCGGTCGCTGCGCCCGCAGCCGGCGCCGGACGGGTGATGAGGTTGTGGAACGCGCCCCGCGCCTTGAACGAGCCGGAATGCTGCAGGCATTCGAGCTTCAGCGACAGGGGAGGGGCGCCGGCGAGGGGAGAAGGCGTCTCGAGGATCGGCGTGCGGCGGACGTGGGCCGCGATGCGCCGGTGCGCGGCGCGGATGTCGTCGGGCGTCACGGCGAACGGGGCGGAAGGGTCTTCAGTCTTCGATGAGTTCCAGGTCACGTCGCGTCTTTCTCGGCAGGCCCGCCCGGACCAGCGCGTAGCTTTGCGCGAGGTATTCCGCAAGCTCGCCGTCGCTGAGCGTGCGGTCGTCGGTGCGCTGGATCCAGCTGAGGCCCCGCGAGGCGAGATAGGGCGCCGGCCTCAGGCCGGGAAGCCCCTTCAGGACGGCGAAGCTCGTTTCGGAGCATTTGAAGGTGACCGCAAAATCGCCGGGGTCCGACCAGCCGCCGATCGCGAACACCTTGCCGCCGATCTTCCACACGCTGGCGTCGCCCCATTGGACGACGTGCGTCGCGTGGGGGAGGCTGGCGCAATACGCGTCGAATTCGTCACGCGTCATTCGGCCAACTCGCGACAACAGCCTGAAAGCCGAAACGGGGCTGAGGGTCCCGCTTCGGGTCCGGCTCCGCGTCAGCCGAGCTTCATCGAGTCTCTGATCTCGCGCAGGCGGTCGAGCTTCTCTTGCGCCGCCTGCTTCAGCTCGTCGGAGGCGTCGGCGACGTCCTCCTCCGCATTCTTGATCTCCTCATCGAGATGCGCGACGTTGAGGTCCTCGAACGGGATCGCGGTCTCGGCGAGGATGGTCAGGCCGAGCGGATTGACGTCGGCGAATCCCCCGCGGACGAAGACGCGCAAGTGACGGCCGTTGGCGTCGTCAATGGCGACGACCCCGGGACGGACAGCGGCCACGGTCGGGGCGTGGTCAGTGAGCACCTGGAAGTCGCCCTCGTAGCCCGGAATGACGACCGCGCGCGCCGGACCGGAGAACAGCACCTTGTTCGGCGCGACGAGTTCGAAGGGAAATGCCGCCATGGGCTTGAGCCTCGGCTTTGTGTCTTAGGGTCAGGCCGCTTCCGCGGCGAGCTTCTTGGCCTTCTCGATGGCCTGCTCGATCGTGCCGACCATGTAGAAGGCGGCCTCCGGCAGGTTGTCGTACTTGCCTTCGACGATGCCCTTGAAGCCCTTGACCGTGTCCTCGATCTTGACCTGCACGCCTGGGGTGCCGGTGAACACCGCGGCCACGTCGAAGGGCTGCGACAGGAAGCGCTCGATCTTGCGGGCGCGGGCGACGATCAGCTTGTCCTCTTCGGAGAGTTCGTCCATGCCGAGGATGGCGATGATGTCCTGCAGCGCCTTGTAGCGCTGGAGCACCTGCTGGACCTGGCGGGCGACGCCATAGTGCTCCTCGCCGACAACCGCGGGGGTCAGCATGCGCGAGGTCGAGTCGAGCGGGTCGACCGCCGGATAAATGCCCTTTTCCGCGATCGAGCGCGAGAGCACCGTCGTCGCGTCGAGGTGGGCGAAGGAGGTGGCCGGGGC
>NZ_JBKQOT010000281.1:0-22576 GCF_052145395.1 Roseiarcus sp. | reverse complement strand
CCCCCCGACAAGCCAACCGCCGTCTGGATCAATCCGCCCCAAATCAAGCCTGAAATCCAAGCCTAAATTACCAACCCAGGCGTCTCATTGTCGTTGACACGTTCCGTCTTTCTTCCTTCGAACCAAGGACTAGGTTTTCCGGCAAAATCTATCCCTTAGCGCCTCCTCCTATAATGGAAGAACTTGTCTCCTACGGCTCGAGGGAGGCGAGATAGGCAGCTGCCGTCAGCAGATCATCCGGGCCGAGGTTGGCGACGACGGCAGCCATGAGAGGAGTGCAAGTCCCCGACCTGTTGCCGTGCTGCATGTCATAGAGCTGGCGCGCGATTAGCTTGGTGAACGGCCAGCGAGCCTTGGCACGGGTCCCAGACCCCGCAGATCAAGTCCGTGGCACGCCGTACACGCGGTGACTTTGCCCCCACTCGCGGTGACCCCGTTCTCGACCAAGGCCTGCCCGGTCTTGACGCTGCCCGGAGGCACATAGGCGATGAATCCCGACCTGGGATTGCGCCGAATGTCAGTCTCGTCCGCATTCACGGGTGTTTCGATGATGCGTTGACCCAGCGGCTCGGTACCCGCATCCGCGCCCGCGAGCGTAAGGAACATCCCATTGGAGCCTCGGGTCTTTGGCGCCGTCTCACTTTCCACGACTTTGATCCAGGGTGTTGCCGGCATCGATGAAAAGTATTTTGCGGCCGCCTTGATTTCCTCGTCCGTCATCGCACTCGCAAATCCAGCCATCTGCGCGGTGTTGGCTTTTCTTGGATCCGAGGACTTTCTAGCGCCGCTCCGGAATTCGATCAGTTGCTGCACGATATATTCATACGCAAGTCCCGCGACGCTTGCGTTCTCTGGACGGCCCTTGCCGTTGGGATAGTGACAAAAGCCACAGGCCCAGATCTGCGGTTGGGCTGACTGTCTGCCATGGGCGACCACGTCAGGCATTGTCGGATGGTCATCAGGGAACCAGTCGGCTGGACCGAAGGGGTTGGCGATCTGAGCGCGGGTAAACGACAGTTTGGAAGCCGGCAGGCTCAGGAGCGTACTGTTATCGAGCCCGGTCGCAGGCGCAGGAACAGCTTGCAGCGTCCCTGGCGGCGGCGTCGTGAAGCCCCAGGCCCATGGGGGCGGCGCGTCATCGGCTCGAGCGCTCGCTATCCCTGAAAGCGCTGCAACCGCCAAAGCAGCCGCGACAACAGATTTTCTCACCGTCTCCTCCTCCCACTATTTCGACGCAGTTCGCGCCTTCATCTTTTGCGTGCTTGAGAAAATAAGATATCCGCGCCCGCGGACTTATGGGCGACCCGACGGCCGGACCGGCTAAGGCCTAAAGCGTGAGAGATGAGCTAGATTATGTTAGAATCTCGCCACGAATATTCTCTAAGTTCGCCGGAATTTGGGCAACATCAATCGCGTCATTAAGTAGGTCGCGACTTCTATCCCTTGCCAGGCTGGCGGACTGCGCCTCGGCGGATTGCGGCGACTTGGAACTCAATAGAAGGCGGCCGCTGATTCAAGCGGCCGCCGTGCGGAACGCAGTGCCCGGTTCAGCGAACTTTCGCGATTGATCAATGGCGAAATACCCGCAAGGGTCGTGCGCCGTGCAAAGGCGGTCCTTTCCAGGGGGTGCAAGTCCCACGCGGCAATCGCTCCAGCCGCGACCAACCGGAGCCGTCATGGAGCCGTCGGCAACGAAATGGCCTTCGGTGTAGCGGGTCACGAATGGGCGACAGTGCGCGTGTGCGGGACGCAACGCGAGTGAAGGCCAGAGCAATCCCCGAAATGGCCAATGCGCAGGCCCGCGATCCGAATGACCGCTTTTATGTCGATTCGCGACGTTGAATCGGCCGCTTCGGGCCGGCTCCGGGCCGTCGATCCCCTCGTCTACGGGCGCCTGTTCAGGCAACCCTTGGCGACCCGGATCAGCCCGCGGTCTTGGCGAGCGCGGCGACGATTGCGTCGCCCATCTCCTGGGTTGAGACGAGCGTGCAGCCGTCGCTCTTGATGTCGGCGGTGCGGACCCGGTCCGCCAGCACGGCGGCGATGGCGGCGTCGAGGCGGTCGGCGGCCTCACTCAAGCCAAAGGAATAACGGAGCGCCATGCCGAAAGAGGCGATCATCGCGATCGGATTCGCAAGGCCCTTGCCGGCGATATCGGGCGCCGAACCGTGGACGGGCTCATAGAGTGCGCTCCGCTTGCCGGTCTTGGGGTTCGCGTCGCCGAGCGAAGCGGACGGCAGCATGCCGAGCGACCCGGTGAGCATCGCAGCGACGTCGGAGAGAATGTCGCCGAACAGGTTGTCGGTGACGATCACGTCGAACTGCTTCGGCCAGCGAACGAGCTGCATGCCGAGCGCGTCGGCGAGTTGGTGCTCGAGCTGGACGTCCTTGAATTCCCGCGCGTGGAGCGCGGTGATCACCTCGTTCCACAGCACGCCGGACTTCATCACGTTGTGCTTTTCCCCCGAGGTCACCTTGTTGCCGCGCTTGCGGGCGAGGTCGAAGGCGACGCGGCCGATTCGCTCGATTTCGTAGGTGTCATAGACCTGCGTGTCGATCGCGCGCTTCTGGCCGTTGCCGAGGTCGATGATCTGTTTCGGCTCGCCGAAATAGACTCCGCCGGTGAGCTCGCGGACGATCATGAGGTCGAGCCCCTCGACCACCTCGGGCTTCAGCGACGAGGCCGAAGCGAGAGCCGGGTAGCAGACCGCAGGCCGGAGGTTGGCGAAAAGGCCGAGATCCTTGCGCAGACGCAACAGGCCCGCCTCCGGGCGCACCTCGTAGGGCACGGAGCCCCATTTCGGTCCGCCGACCGCGGCCAGCAGCACCGCATCGGCCGCGGCGGCATGGCTCATGTCGTCTTCGCTGATGGCTTGGCCGTGCGCGTCGTAGGCGCATCCGCCGACGAGGCCCTTTTCGATTTCGAACCTCGCGAGGCCCTCGGATTCGAACTGTTTGATCACCTTCTCGACTTCGGCCATCACTTCGGGGCCGATTCCATCGCCGGGAAGAAGGAAGAGATGATAGGAGTTCATGGACGTATCTTGACCGATGAGGCGGGTGAGGGAAGACGCACGGTTAGACGATTTCGATCGCCGACGAAAGCGCCGTCCGCTCGGATAAAGGCCCGCGGCGAGCCTCGGTGCGACGCGCCCTCGCGCGGCGCATGGGATTGGAGCCAAAACCCTCGATGAGCACAATCACTTCGTCCGCCGCCGACGGCTTCATCGACCGCCTGCCCGCGAACGTCCGGTTCTTCCTCGTGCATGGGAGCGATGAAGGGCTGGCGCACGAACGGGTGAAGGCCATCGTCCGCAAACTGGTCGGCGTGGACCCCGATCCGCTGCGCCTCGTCCGGCTGGAAGGGGACGCGCTGGCGCGCCGTCCGGACGGCCTCGCGGAAGAGGCCTACGCCGTATCGATGTTCGGCGGCAGCCGGG
This sequence comes from Roseiarcus sp., assembly GCF_052145395.1. Lineage (NCBI taxonomy): Bacteria > Pseudomonadati > Pseudomonadota > Alphaproteobacteria > Hyphomicrobiales > Roseiarcaceae > Roseiarcus > Roseiarcus sp. Next base: position 19,136 of record NZ_JBKQOT010000281.1, on the reverse strand, counting down.
TAATCTGGATCGACGCGCAGGGGAGGGATCTCATGCCCGCTCTGGAGCCGCTGTTCGCCCGCCCCCCGGCGGAATGCGCGATCGTAATCAAGGCGCCGCAGCTCAAGAAGGGCCATGCGCTGCGAACCGCCTTCGAGAAGATAGCCAATGTGGCGTCGATCGAATGCTACTCGGACGAACCCAAAGCGCTCGGACTGCTGATCGACGCCGAAGTCGGCAACGCCGGGCTGACGATCGCGCCCGACGCCAGGGCGGCGCTGATCGACGAACTCGGCGCCGACCGGCAAACGAGCCGGGCGGAAATCGCCAAGCTCATCCTGTTCGCCGGCGGGAAACCCAGGATCGAACTGGACGACGTGCGCGCGATCGTCTCCGACGCGGCGCCGTCGCCGCTCGACGATCTCGTGGACCAGGCGCTGGTCGGCGATCTGCAACAAGCGGCCGATTCCAGCGCCCGTTACTTCAACGAAGGAGGGGACGCGGACCCGTTGATCGTCCGCCTGGTCGCCCGTCTGACACTGCTGCATCGGCTTAGGCTGGAGATGGAAGCCGGCCATTCCTTCGACGCCGCCTGCCAGACCTTGTACGTCAGGCTGCCGCCGGACGCGCGGCGCTCGCTGGCCAAGGCGGCGGAGCGGTGGACTTCGGAGGCGATCGCACAGCGTCTTCCGAATGTCCGTGCGGTGAGCGCCAAAGTGCGGATCTCGCCGGAGCTGTCGGACCTCCTGGCGAGCCGCGCGCTCTGGGCTTTGGCGTCGCGACGCCGGCCTGCGCAGTGAAGGCTGCCGCGCTTTCGTCGGTGGAATCCGCGTTTTGGACGACTCTAACGCGGCGCCGGCTGACAGAGTCGCCGGCAGAAATCGTCGAGTTGATCAAAATTGCGGAAGGCGATGCGCATCTCTCCGCTTTCGCCGGCGTGGCGGATGATGACCTTCGCGCCGAGCGCCAGTCCGAGCTTGTGCTCAAGGGCGAGCGTGTCGGCGTCGACCTTGGGCGGCTCTTTTTTGGCTCGCGCCGCCCTGCCGGCGTTCTCACCGAGGCGCTCGACGTCCCGGACCGTCAGACCTTCGGACACGATCCGGTCGGCGGTCGCGTCAGGGCGCGCCACGGCCAGCAGGGCCCGGGCGTGACCCGCCGAGATTCTGCCCTCCGCCAACAGCTTGCGACTATGCTCGGGCAGGTCGGTGAGTCGCAGCGTATTGGCGATATGGCTGCGGCTTTTGCCGACGATCCGCGCGATGTCGGCGTGGGAATAGCCGTAGTCGGCGCCAAGCTCGGCGTAACCCGCCGCCTCCTCGAGCGCGTTGAGGTCGGCGCGCTGCACGTTCTCGATGATGGCGATCTCGAGCGCCTCCCGATCGCCGGCTTCGATCACGACAATCGGGACGTCATGCAGCTCGGCGCGCTGCGCCGCCCGCCATCGGCGCTCGCCCGCGACGATCTCATAGGCATCGGCGACGCGCGGAATGGCGCGCACCAGGATCGGCTGAATGACGCCGCGCTCCCGGATGGACGCGGCAAGTTCGTCGAGTTCCGCCTCGTCGAAGCGTTTGCGGGGATTGCGGGGATTGGGTCTCAGGAATTCGATCGGCGCTTTCCGGGCGCCGCGCGCTCCCGCCGCTTCGCCCTCTTCCTGCGTCGCGCCGAGGAGAGCGGCGAGCCCCCGTCCGAGGCGTGGCCTGTGTTCCGAGCGGCCAAGATCTTCGGCCATGCTTATGTTGCTCCCGTTGGCTCCCGGCGCCCGTTAGGCGCGCCGCCAGCGCCCTTCGCGTTGAATGACTTCCGAAGCGAGCTTGAGATAGGCTTGGCTTCCCGCGCAGCGCAGATCGTAGAGCAGGGCTGGCTTGCCGTGCGACGGCGCCTCAGAGATGCGGACATTGCGCGGAATCACGGTGTCGTAGACCTTATCGCCCATGTGCGCGCGGACGTCGGCGACGACCTGCCCGGCAAGGCTGTTGCGTGGATCGAACATCGTCAGCACGACGCCGTGAATGGTCAGCGCGGGATTCAAGGTCCGCCGCACCTGTTCCACCGTCGTCAGGAGCTGCGATAGGCCTTCGAGCGCGAAGAATTCGCACTGTAGAGGGACGACGACAGCGTCCGCCGCCGCCAGGGCGTTGATTGTCAGCAGGTTGAGCGAGGGCGGGCAATCGACGAGCACGTAGCTAATTGGTTCCGGACGATCCCGGTCCGCGGCAAAAAAGGTCTGCAACGCCTTGCGCAGCTTGTAGGAGCGATCGCTGTCGCCGGAGATTTCCAGCTCCACGCCGAGCAGGTCCATGGTCGAAGGCGCGATGCTGAGGCGCGGCACGGCGGTGGGTGTGATGACATCGCGCAGGGTTCGCTCCCCGATGAGCGCGTCGTAGCTCGAGGTCACCCGGCTCTTGCGGTCGATCCCGAGGCCGGTCGAAGCGTTGCCCTGAGGGTCGAGGTCGATGACCAGCACGTGTTCGCCGATCGCCGCGAGCGCGGTGCCGAGGTTGATGGCGGTCGTGGTCTTCCCGACCCCGCCCTTCTGGTTGGCCATCACCAGCACCCGCGGCCGGGCCGCGGTGTCCGGCGTGGGGTCCTGGAAGGTGGTGGAGGCCATGGCGCTAGCTCTTCCGGACTCTGAGGATCGCGGCCTCGGCGTCGATGACGCTCCGGATCGTCTCGATTGCATAATGTGGCGGCGCAGGCTCCCGATCGGGTTCCTTCACTGCCGATCTGCCGCGCGGAAACAAACCGACCGCTCCAGTTTCCAGCCATGGTTTGGCGAATTCGAGCGTCTTCAGCAAGGGGGCGAACGCCCGTGCCGTCACGCAGTCCACAGCTCCGACGTCGTTCGGCGCGAGCGATTCGATGCGGACCGGATGGATGACAGCGGGCGCCCGGGTCGCGCGCGCGGCCTCCCGAAGGAAGGCGCACCGGCGCCGGTCGCTGTCGACACAATGAACGACGGCCCCGGCCACGTCGGCGAGCTGAATTGCGACGATAAGACCCGGGAAGCCGGCGCCCGAGCCCATGTCGAGCCATCGAGTCGCGCCCTGCGACAGGGCGAGGAGCTGGGCGCTGTCGGCGATGTGGCGCGTCCACACGTGGGGAAAGGTCGATTCGGAAATGAGATTCGTCGCCCTGCGCCAGCGCGCGAGCAGCTCGACAAAGGCGGCGAACCGCTCCTCCGTTTCACGTGAAACAAGCACAAGGCTCAACGCCAGACGCCGATCCTCGCCTATCCGGTTGGGTTCGCCGGCCTCGGATAAGGGCGTCGGCCGCCGTGCGCCTGTCGCCCTCATGTTCCGGCCTTGACTGTCGTCCCTCTCGCGGAGGCGCGCCGCGCGTGCGCGGCGAGCACCGCCAGCGCTGCTGGCGTGACGCCCTCGATGCGCTGAGCCTGGCCGAGACTCCGCGGCCGCGCCGTCGAGAACTTCTGCCGCATCTCGCGGGAGAGACCGGGAAGCTCAGCATAGTCGATGTCCTGAGGCAGCAGCAGGCCGTCGTCGCGACGATACCGCGCAACCTCTTCCGCCTGCCTCTCGACATAGACCGCATATTTGGCGTCGGCCTCCAAGCGCGTCACCAGGCTCGCAGGGATCGCCGCCAATTCCGGCCAGACGGTCGCGAGCGCCGAAAGCGGGAACTGCGGCTGCGCCGCAAGTTCGAACGCCGAGCGGCGCGTTCCATCTTGATTGACCGCGATGCCGAACGATTCCAGTGTCGCGGGAGACGCTATCGCACCCTTGAGCAAGGCGCGCGCGGCGTTCAACTGCTCCTGCGTTCGGCGATTGAGCTCAGCTCGTCGGGCGCGGACGCAGCCCAGGATAACGCCCTTTTCGGTCAAACGCTCGGCGGCGTTGTCGGCGCGAAGGGACAGCCGGAACTCGGCGCGAGAGGTGAACATCCGATAGGGTTCGCTGACGCCGTGGGTCGTCAGGTCGTCGATCATGACCCCGAGGTAGGAGTCCGCGCGGTCGAAGGTCGCCGCGCTCGAGCCGCCCGCGGTCCGCGTCGCATTGATTCCGGCGACCAACCCCTGCGCCGCCGCTTCCTCATAGCCGGTGGTGCCATTGATCTGGCCGGCGAGGAACAGCCCGCGAAAGCGGCGCGCTTCGAGCGTCGGCTCCAGGCCCCTCGGATCGACGTAATCATATTCGATTGCGTAGCCCGGGCGCAGGATGCGCGCGCGTTCAAGGCCCGGGATCGTCGCGACGAGCGCCCGCTGCGTTTCGACCGGCAATGAGGTCGAAATGCCGTTGGGGTAGACCGTCGGATCGTCGACGCCCTCCCGCTCGAGAAAGATCTGGTGGCTCTCCCTGTCCGTGAAGCGGACAACCTTGTCTTCGATCGAGGGGCAATAGCGCGGGCCTCGTCCGGAGATCGAGCCTGAGTAAACGGCGGACCGGTGCGAGTCGGCCCGCACGATTCGATGGGTCTCGGAGGTGGTCCGCGTGATGTAGCAGGGCAGTTGAGGCGCCGCGATCGCTTCGGTATCGACGGAAAAGAACTCCGGCGGGTCGTCGCCATGCTGGATTTCCAGCGTCCCCCAATCGATGGTCGTCCCGTCGAGCCGCGGCGGGGTCCCGGTCTTGAGGCGCCCGAAAGCGAAGCCCGCGCCCTCCAGACTTTGCGCGAGCGACACGGAGGGCCGCTCGCCGAACCGGCCGGCTGGCGTCCGGACCTCGCCCAGGTGGATCACCCCGCGCAGGAACGTGCCGGTGGTGAGCACGACCGCGCGGCACGGGAACGCGCGGCCATCGGCGAGCTCCACACCTGAGACGACGCCGTTCTCGGACCGAACGCCTGACGCCTCACCCTCGACCACCGTGAGGTTCGGCGTATTCTCGATCAACGTGCGCATCGCCCGCCGATAAAGCGCGCGGTCGGCCTGCGCCCGCGGCCCCTGCACGGCAGGACCCTTGCGGCGGTTGAGGACCCGGAACTGGATGCCGGCCGCGTCTGCGGCCCGGCCCATGACGCCGTCCAACGCGTCAATCTCGCGAACCAGGTGACCCTTGCCGATGCCGCCGATCGCCGGATTGCACGACATCTCACCGACCGTCGCGGCGCGATGCGTGATCAGCGCGGTCGACGCGCCGCAGCGCGCGGCTGCCGCCGCCGCTTCGCAGCCGGCATGGCCACCGCCGATAACGATGACGTCAAAGCCGCTCATGTTCATCTTGAGTGTTTCACGTGAAACAGACTCTTCTCTCACTTGCCGACGCACAGCCGGGAGAAGATCTCCCCCAGCACGTCCTCAACCCCGATTCGCCCGACCACCCGGTCCATGGCGGCGGCGGCGCGGCGGAACTCCTCAGCGACGAGTTCGAGCTCGGCCGGCTCCGACGACAGCACCGTGGCCAGCGCGCGCCTTGCGGCAAGGAACGCCTCGCGATGCCTCGCCAAGGTCAGCACCGCAGGCTCCCCGGACGACAGGCCTGCGACCGCAAGATCGGCGATCGAATCGAGGAGCACGTCGATCCCATCGCCGGTCTTCGCCGATATGGCAAATTGCGCGCCGGACGTCGAGTACGACGCGCCGCCCGCAATGTCGGATTTCGTCCGCACGAAGAGGGCGGGCCCAGGTGCCGCCGCGGGCCCCTGTTGTTGACCGTCGTCAAGCCACAAGGTCAAATCGGCATGCTCGGCCCGCTGCAGCGCCCGGCGGACGCCCTCCTGTTCGATCGGGTCCTCAGTCGCCCGAATTCCCGCCGTATCGACCAGGATCACCGGATAGCCCCGGAGGTCAAGCGCGACCTCGATCGGGTCTCGCGTTGTCCCGGCAAATGGCGAAATGATCGCCACGTCCCGACCGGCGATCGCGTTCATCAGGGTCGACTTGCCGACGTTGGGCGGCCCTGCGATCACCACGACGAAGCCCGACCGCAGCCGCTCGGCCGCATGCGCGCTCGCCAACGCGCGATCGATGCGGTCCACTGCGGCGCGAGCCGCCTCGCGGAGGGAATCGGCCGTCAGCCCTGCGGCGTCCTCGGCATCGGAAAAATCGAGTTGCGCCTCGACCGTCGCCATGGCGTCGAGCAGCAGGCCGCGGATCGCCTCGCACTCGAGCTTGAGCGCGCCGCCGGCGATTCTCTGTGCCTGCCGGCGCTGGGCCTCGGTCTCCGCGTTGACGAGATCGGCGAGGCCCTCGGCTTCCGACAGGTCCATCTTCCCGTTCAGGAAGGCGCGCCAAGCGAATTCGCCGGGCTCCGCGGGGCGCAGCCCGGACACCGACGCGAGCGCTCGCGCCACGGACGCGGGAACGGCTCGGCCACCGGTGACGTGCAGTTCCGCCACGTCCTGCCCGGTGAAGCTACGCGGGGCCACAAATCGCGTGACCAGGGCCCGATCGAGCGAAGCGCCCGACGCGGGTTCCCGCAGCGTCCGCAGCACCGCCGTTCGATCCGGAAAGACCGCGCCCGGGACGAGAGCGTGAAGCGCCTCGGAGCAGCGCGGCCCGGAAATGCGAAAGACCGCGATCGCCGCTTTCCCGACGCCACTCGCCTGGGCGAAAATCGTGTCCCGATCATTGGCGAACACCGCGGCTTGGCCTCCTGATGCAGGGGCGCCGGCCTCTCTGGTTCAGCGCGCTATTTCGACGGCGGGGTGCAGACGACGTATTTGTCGACAATCGCCTCGTGGTCGCCCTGCTTTTCCCGCTGGTAATAGAGATAGCAGATGCTCAGCGCTCCGGTCCGGTAGTTCACCCGAAAAACGCCGCCCTCCTGCTCGTGGCGCGTGGCGATCAGCCCATAGTCTCCCGGCTCCTGTCCGGTAGCGCCCTCACCGGATCGAAAGCAGTCGGTGACGCCGAAGGCTCCGGGACCGACGTCCGTGCGGCCGGGGCTGCGGGCGAATTCGCAGGCGATGATGTCCCCAGTCAACTTGTCAACCCTGTAGACCACAGAAAGGTTGATCTGCGGAGCGGGGAGGAACTCGTACTGGCTGGCGCCGACCGCCGGCGGCGCAGCCATCGTGGCCCCCGCCAGCGTCAATACTATCGCCCTTATCGCCGCGACCGTTCGCGCCATTCCTCGTCTCCGCCAAACCGAATCACCGATGCGGGATATTATCGCGGGTTTCGTATGGCGGCAGTCCGGTCGCAGAGCTTCGTCACTTCGTCAGAACGTCTTTCGAAGCGACGGTCGAGTCCGCGTTCAGCCGGTAAACCAGCGGCACGCCCGTCGCGAGCTCCATCGTCGGAATGGTCTCAGGCGTCAAACGGTCGAGCACCATGACCAGAGCCCGCAGGCTGTTGCCGTGGGCCGCGACCAGCACGTGCTTGCCGCGCAGCACTTCCGGCAGGATATGCTGGCAGTAGTACGGCAGCGCCCGCGCCACCGTATCCTTTAGGCTTTCGCCGCCCGGCGGCGGGACGTCGTAGCTCCGGCGCCAGAGATGGACCTGCTCCTCGCCCCATTTCTTCCGAGCGTCGTCCTTGTTGAGCCCGCAGAGATCGCCATAATCGCGCTCGTTCAGCGCCTGGTCGCGATGCTCGGGCAGTCCTGTCTGGCCCATCTCGTCCAAGGCCAAGGATAGCGTGTGCTGCGCCCGGGTCAGCGCGGAGGTATAGGCGACGTCGAACGTGATCCCGTGCGCCTTCATGCGCCGTCCCGCCTCTTTCGCCTCCTCGACGCCGGTCGGCGACAAGTCCGGATCGCGCCAGCCGGTAAAGAGGTTCTTCAGGTTCCAGTCGCTCTGACCGTGGCGCAGGAGGACGAGCAGGCGTTCGCTATTCGGCATCGGACTTCACCAAGTTTGAGATCAGCGAGGATTTATTCCATCGGCTCCCTGGGCGCCAATGACCAAAACGACGCATGATCCGCGCAGCCGCGGGCCTGCCGCCTTGCGATCGGAGCGAGCGCCGGCTTCACCCCGGCGCGCCGGGCCCTCGGCAGGGCGTGGACGCCGACCGGCCGGTAGACCTGCTTCACCGCCTCGACGACATGAACGCCCGCAAAAGGAAAGCCGACCGCGGCGCCGACACGCTCGATCGTCGGCGCCGCGCGGATCACGGTGCGCCGATTTATCGGCGGCGCAAACAGCGCTTCTCCCCAGTACACCGGGGAAAACACGGCGCCCTGAAGGAGATCGCGAAGCTGCGTCTTGGAATAAGGCAGTCCGTGTCCGAAAGGGGTTGTGTCGACCCGCGCCCACACGCCCCGCCTCGAGGGCACGATCACCAGGACCCGTCCTTCGGGCGCGATGACACGCCAAACCTCCTCGAGCAGGACTCCGGGGCTTTGCGCCGCTTCGAGCGCGTGCGCAATCAAGAGCCGGTCGACGCTGTTGTCGGGCAAAGGCAGCATTTCCGCGTTCACGAGGGCGACCGCGCAGCGGTTCCGTTCGGGCCAGATCGCCGCCCCTTGTTCCGCCGGCATCAGGGAAAGGCTGCGCGCCGCCGTGTCGCGAAATCGGTCGAGGTACGGAGGACCGTAGCCCACCGCCGCGACGGTCATTCCGGCCGCCCCGAGCCAGCGCGCATGGATGATGCGGCCGATCAGCCGTCTCGCCAGATCGCCGAGAGGCGAACGGTAGAAGTCGCGCAAGCTTTGAGCTTCGGGAGGCATCGGGCGCCGGGCCGGATTTCAGGAGAGAATTCTGGACGATCGCCTCGGCTTTCGCAATCCCGCCGGGCGCGCGTGGCGAAAGCCCTCATTCTTTTCCGGCAAGCGACTCCAGCTTCCGCTGGATGTCGGAGAGTTGCTTGCGCAATTCCTCAATATCCTCGGACGCATTGGTTTTCTTGCCGCCCGCCTCCCCGCCCGCCAAGGACGCGGAGAAGGGTGTAAAAACACTAAGAGCCTGGTTGAACGCATTCAGGTTTTTCTGCGTCAATTCCTGCAGCGCCGCAAAGGATGCTCCAGCGGAAAAAGCGTCGGTGCCGAACATGCGATTGGCGGCTTCCCGCATGGCCTGTTTCTCTCCGCTGAACCGATCAATGGAAAACTCCAAGTAGCTCGGAAGAAGAGCCTGCATGCTGTCGCCGTAGAACCGAATCAGCTGCCGCAGAAACGTCGTCGGAAGCAGGGACTGGCCTTCAATGCCTTCCTGCTCGAAGATAATTTGGGTCAAAACCGATCTCGTGATGTCTTCGTTCGTTTTTGCGTCGTAGACAACGAAGTCCTCCCCGCTCTTTATCATTTTCGCGAGGTCGGCCAAAGTCACATAAGCGCTCGACGCAGTGTTATACAAGCGCCTGTTGGCGTACTTCTTGATCGTCGTCGGAGGATTATTCGCCATAAGATTGCGCGTCCCAGTGATACGCGGGCCCTGACGGGTCACATAAGATAGGCGGTTTTTCTGAGCCCCGGAACCCTCTTTTTTCGCTCTGCAACAGGCGAGTTCGCAACTGCCGCAACGCGTAACAGGGTTTTGCGGCGCCGGCCGCCTTGCGACAATCGGCTACTGGCGCCTCCTGAGCCGGATCGTGTAGACGTCGTCCCTCGACGCTATCCCAGGTTTGCGCCAGCCACGACTATGCACACAATCCCGATCATTACCTCTGGTGCGAAGGCGGCCGTCGAACTCTCGCAGTCGCGGCGCCGGTCTGGCGAAGCGGTCGTCCCGTTTCGTCTCAAACCCGGTGCAATCTTTCAACCATCAACGAACTCCGAGCAGACGATACGCCCCGATCGCCAAAAATCACTGGCGGCCGGCGTCTTCTCGGACTAGGCGTCATCAACCTCAAGGGAGGAAACAATGGCTAGAGTTGCAGTAGTCACCGGCGGCACGCGCGGCATCGGGGAGGCGATTTCCAAGGCGCTGAAGGCCGCGGGATATCAGGTCGCGGCGATCTATCATTCCAACGACGCGGCTGCGGAGAAGTTCAAGGCGGAAACCGGGGTTCACGTCTACAAGTGGAACGTCAGCGTCTATGAGGAATGCGTGGCGGGCCTTGCTCAGGTCGGGAAGGACCTCGGGCCGGTCGACATCCTGGTCAACAACGCCGGCATCACCAGGGACGTCATGTTTCACAAGATGACTCCGGACCAATGGTACGCCGTCATCAACACGAACTTGAACTCCCTGTTCAACATGTGCCGCCCGCTCATCGACGGAATGCGGGAGCGCGGATTCGGACGCATCATCACGGTCTCCTCGGTCATCGGCCAGAAGGGAAATCTAGGGCAGTCGAACTACGGGGCCGCCAAGGCCGGCGAAATCGGCTTCACCAAGTCGCTCGCGCTGGAGAACGCCACCAAGGGAATCACGGTCAACGCCATCTGCCCTGGCTATATCGCGACCGAGATGGTGAAGGCGGTGCCGAAGGACGTCCTGGACAAGGCGATTCTTCCCCAGATCCCGGTGCGCCGCCTGGGCGAGCCCGAGGAAATTGCGCGCTGCGTCGTGTTTCTCGCCGCCGACGAGGCTGGCTTCATCACCGGCTCGACGCTGTCCGCCAGCGGCGGCATGTACATGGCCTGATCCCTTCGTACGCGGATCTCGTCGTCCCGGTCGCTACGGAGCCGGGACGACGGTTCGACCCTTTTTTTCGAACGTCAAGATCCAGGCCGCCCGACTATCGGGCGGCTCTGGCCGCAAAACGTCGCTGTGTTGCATCGTTGAGCCAGCGCCGCGTCACGGTGTCGACAAGCGGCGAGAGGCTCTTGCGCACGCGCGCATGATACGCGTCGACCCACTTGATTTCGCTCACGTCCAAGAGCTTCCAGTCCACGAGCCGAAGGTCGATCGGGGCCAGCGTCAACGTCTCGAAGCCCAGCATCTCGCGCTCCGCGCCGGGTATCTCGCGCCGCTCGACGACCAGAAGGTTCTCGGTGCGAATGCCGAAGGCGCCAGCCGCGTAGTAGCCTGGTTCGTTCGACAGGATCATGCCGGGCGCGAGCGCGACCGTCCCCGTCTTGGAGATGCGCTGCGGACCCTCGTGGACCGACAGATACGACCCGACGCCATGCCCGGTGCCGTGATCGAAATCGGCCCCGACCTCCCACAGGGCCTCGCGCGCGAGCACGTCGATCTGCGCTCCGCTGGTCCCTCGCGGAAAAACAGCCCGCGCGATGGCGATATGACCCTTCAGGACTCGGGTGAACCGGTCGCGCATCAACGCAGTGGGGCGGCCGACTGCGATCGTCCGGGTGACGTCGGTCGTCCCGTCCTCATACTGCGCGCCGCTGTCGATCAGGAAGACCCCGCGTTCGATCTTGAGATTGCTCTGCACGCTCACGCGGTAGTGCGGTATCGCGGAGTTCGGCCCAGCCGCGGCGATGGTTGGAAAGGAGATGTCCTTCAACGCGCCGGTCGCGCGCCGAAACGATTCGAGCGCCTCGACGGCGTCGATCTCGGTCAACCGGCCCCGCGGCGCTTCCGCGTCGAACCAAGCTAGGAACCGAGCCAGCGCGGCGCCGTCGCGCTCGTGCGCAGCTCTCGCGCCCGTGAGCTCAGCCTTGTTCTTGGCGGCTTTCATCAAGCTGATCGGGTCCGCTCCAACATCCGCCTTTCCGCCTGCGGCCTCCAAGGTCTGCGTCAACAGCGCCGGCGCCGTCCCGCCGTCGAACAGAATGCGGACGGCCTGTCGTCCGAGACCCTCGATCAGCGCGACGAGCGTGTTCGGTTCGGCGAAGTCGACGTGATCGCTGAGCCCATCCCGAGCGGACGACGATAGTTTTTGGGATTCGATCAGAACAATCGGCCGCCCCTCACGCGGCACATAGGCGTACCCCAGCGGGAGGGGCGTATGGGACACATCCGCGCCGCGGATGTTGAATAGCCAGGCGAGATTGCTCGGATCACTGATCAAGAGTCCGTTGTCGCGCTTCAGCGCGCTCTTCACCCGCGCCACCTTGGCGCCGACCGGTTCGCCGGCAAACCGGACTTTATGCTGCGTAACGACCCCTTTCGGCGAGCCCGGACGGTCCCGCCAGATCGCGTCGATGGGATTCCGAGAGACGGCGACGAGCTCCGCGCCCGCCGTTTCGCAGGACGCCGAGAGCCGCTGCACGGATTCGGGCGTATGCAGGAGCGGATCGTAACCCAGCCGCTCTCCCTTGCGCAGGACCCGGTTGAGCCATTCCGTCGGCGGCTCGTCGACGACGTGCCGGATCTCGAACACTGCGCCGTCGACCTGCGACCTCGCCTGCTCCGTATAGCGTCCGTCGACAAACACCGCCGCTTCATCCCTCAGCACGACTGCGATGCCTGCCGTGCCCGAGAAACCGGTCAACCACAGCAACCGCTCGGCGTTTGCCGGCACATATTCGTTCTGATGCTCATCCGCCCGCGGAACGATGAATCCATCCAGACTGTCGGCCTTGAGGACCCGGCGCAATTCGGCCGTCCTCGCGGCCCCGTGCTTTGGGCCGCCCACGTCGACGAACGACTGAAATCGGCTTTCGAACACGGCAACCTCCCGATCCGTCGCAAACTTGTCGAACGTCGCAGCTTACGCAGCGTCCTGCGCTGTCACGACGCGACCGATGAACGGCAGCTCTCGATAGTAATGCGCAACGTCCATGCCGTAGCCGACCACAAAAACGTCGGGGCAGACGAACCCGACGAAGTCAGCATTCACGGGAACGGCGCGTTTGCCCGGCTTCTCCAACATCGTGCAGATCAATACCCGCCGTGCGCCGCGAGCGGCCAGGAGATCCTTGGCGAAAGCCAGGGTGCGTCCCGATTCGAGGATGTCGTCAACCAAAAGAACGTCTCGATCCCGAACTGGCGAATCGATGTCGCGAAGGATCCTGACCGTTCCGCTCGAGATTGTGCCGTCGAGGTAGCTCGATAGGTGAAAGAACTCGACCTGCGGCTCCAGACCGGCCCGATGCAGCGCGCGCAAAAGATCGGCTGCGAACATGAAGGAACCCTTCAGGATCGCGACCACAAGCAGGTCCCTCGGCTCGGCCGCCGCAATTTGCTTGGCGAGCGCCTCTGTGCGCTCGGCGATCGCCGCTTCGTCGAAAAGCACTTTGACGCGTCTTTCCCCGCTCATGAACCGACCTCGACCGAAAAGTCTTTGTGTTCCGAACCGTCACAAACTACGACCATAGCGGTCGTCGATTGCGTTTTCCAAGGGAGACATTCCCTTCCCGTCAAGCCCGCTTTCCCCCCGCGACCGCGAGTCGGGGCTCGATTGCCGATCCGCAACCCCTTAATGACAGTTCGAACGCAACCACCCCACATTCTCCGTACCGGCGCTTCATGATCCAGGTTTCCGCCCCGACGATCGACTCGACTGCCCCTTCCGCGCCGCGCCGCGGCGGCCGACCATCGTGTCCCCGCGTCTTCGATTTCTGAAGACAAGCCCGTCGTCGCCTGTTCGAGCGGCTGTTTCTCTTTCCCGGTGGCGCCTTTGCTTCGCTTCGAAAACGTCGGCCTGCGTTATGGAATGGGCGAGGACGTCGTTAGCGACCTCAACTTCTCAATCGCGCCGCAGAGCTTCCAGTTCCTGACCGGACCATCGGGCGCCGGCAAGACGACGCTTTTGCGCTTGATGTTACTGTCGCTGCGGCCCACGAGGGGGACGATCCACATCTTTGGTCAGGATGCGGCGACGCTGACCAAGCAGGAATTGACCGCGCTGCGCCGGCGGATTGGCGTCGTCTTTCAGGATTTCCGTCTGCTGGACCATCTCACCACCTACGAGAACGTCGCGCTCCCTCTCCGCGCCCTGGGCCGGGCGGAGTCGAGCTATCGAGCCGAGGTTCTGGAACTCCTGCGCTGGGTCGGCCTCGGCCAGCGCATGAACGCCGTCCCGCCGGTTCTCTCCGGTGGGGAAAAGCAGCGCGCTGCGATCGCACGGGCGTTGATTGTCCGTCCCGAACTGCTGCTGGCGGATGAGCCGACCGGGAATGTCGACCCGGGGCTGGCGCGCCGCCTGCTCCGCCTGTTCGTCGAACTGCATCGCCTCGGAACGGCCGTCGTGATCGCGACCCACGACCTGCAGCTGATGGATCAATTCGGTTTTGCGCGTCGACTCGTCGTCGGCGACGGTAAGCTCACCATATTCGAAGGCGCTTCCGAATGACCGAGCCGACGGACGACGCCACCCATGCGCCTCCGATCGAGCCGGCGGTGGATCGCCGCATGCCGCTCATTCCGCGCGATTCCATCGCCGGACGGGCGCTGGTCGTCGTCGTCGCCATCATGACATTTTTGGCCTGCCTAACCGCCGGCGCCGCCCTGCTCGTCGCCCAGGCGTCGCAAACTTGGCGAACCGACGTGCTTCGCGACGTCCTGATCCAGGTGAAGCCCGGCGAGAACGACGACGCCGACCGCCTCGTCGACAAAGTCGCGGCGATCGCCGGGAAAGCGGCGGGCGCCGGGAACGTTCACGCCTATACCGCCGACGATTCGCGCAAACTTCTTCAGCCATGGCTCGGCGAGGGGCTCGACCTGACTGTTCTGCCGGTGCCGCGCATCATCGTCGTTCGCATGGACCGCGAGAGCGACGCCGATGTCGCCGCTCTGCGGGCCACCCTGGCGCAAGATGCGCCGCAGGCGGACCTCGACGACCATCGCGTGTGGGCATCCCGAATCGGCGTCATGGCCGGCGCGGTCGTCGCCGTAGCGTCGGCGCTGTTCGTTCTGGTCATGGTCGCTATGGCGACGGCGATCGGATTCGCCACTCGCGGCGCCGTCGCCGAAAATCGTGAGATCGTTGAGGTCCTGCACTTCGTCGGCGCCTCTGACCGATTCGTCGCCAATCAGTTTCATGGCCACTTCCAACGCCTTGGCCTTCAGGGCGCGGCGATTGGCGGAGGGTCGGCGATCGCCTTTTTCCTCGGCGCGACGGCGCTATCGCAGTGGTCGGCGAACTCTCCCGGCGGCGCTGAGATCGCCGCCCTGTTTGGAGCTTTCGCGCTCGGCCCGTCGGGTTACGGCGGACTTTTCCTGGTCGCGGGCGCCGTCACAGTCCTCACCGGTCTGCTTTCCCGCCGGATCGTGCTCCGTCACCTTCGTGCGCTGCAATGATGCTACTCCTTATAAACCCCGTCGTTCGTCAAAGATCCTTCCGTCATGCTCGTCGTCCGCTCGATCGCGTTCAATGTCCTGTTCTATCTGACGTTGCTGGTTCTGATGGTCGTCGGCCTGCCGGCGATGCTCGGCGGCCGGCGCGCGGTGTTCGCGCTGGCCAACGTCTGGCGCGCCGCATCAATCTGGCTTCTGCAGACGATCTGCGGACTTAAGGTCGAGTATCGCGGGACGGAAAACATCCCGGCGGGCGCGGTCCTGATCGCCGCCAAGCATCAGTCGTTTCTCGAGACTTTCGCGCTGCTCAAATACGCGCCCGACTTCGCAATCATTCTGAAGCGCCAACTCACCTACATTCCGTTTTTTGGCCTCTATCTGATCGTTTCCAAGCAAATCGCAATCGACCGCGCGCGCGGCCGGCAGGCGTTGCAGCAGATCGTGGACGCGTCCAGGTCGGTTTTCGCAGCGGGTCGGCAGATTTTCATCTATCCCGAGGGCACTCGACGCCCACCCGGCGCCCCGCCGAAGTACAAGGCGGGCGTCGCCGCCATTTACGAGGGCAACTCCGTCCCCTGCCTTCCCGTGGCGGTCAATACCGGCCTCTTCTGGCGGCGGCGCAGCTTCCTTCGCCGACCCGGCCTCGCCGTCATCGAATATCTGCCGCCGATTCCCCCCAGCCTTCCCCGCGAGGCTTTTGCGGCCAGGCTGCAGGACGAGATCGAGTCCGCTAGCGATCGACTGAACGCTGAGGCGGTCGCCGTTGATCCTTCACTCAAGGCGGTCATCGAGGACGGAGCGAATTACGACCGCGCAAACAAGGCTTAAGCTTGACGTCGATCCTTGGATGTTCTACTTATGTTCCCGTTACGTCAAAGGCGGGAATCCATGGTGTCTTACGATGCCGGCGTCGAAGTCAACGGTCTTCTCGAATCGCCTCAACCGTGGATCGGACCGCCGACCACACTTGTCGACTGCTCGCCGAGAGGCCTCAGCGCCCTGACGCACTCGCCTCTGGCGTCGCGATTTTTCTGCTGGCAGGGCCTGTCCGGCAAAGGCTACATTTTTTCGGTCTACGCCGCGTCAGACTGTCCGGCCTTCTGCGACGCCATTCTTCTGGCGGTGGCGCGCGACAAACGCGGCGTCCGGCGCATTCTGACGGTGATGGACACCGGCGCCTTTCCGGAGCCCGTTCTGGTTCGCGCTGAGCGGGAGTTTGGCGCCTCTGCAGACACGCTCGAGTTCCATGTCCATATGCTGGCGCGGTCCGTCGCGGAGCGCCGGTCTGTGCTCGGAGACCTCAAAGCTGCGTTTCAGCTTTGTCTGCGCCCTGACGGCCGATAGTCGCGCCCACGGCCGAGTCAAGCTCGTCGTCCTGGCGCATTCTCCCCGGGGCCCCGTCGCCCGAAGTCCGGCGCGGCCGTCTCCTGACCCTGCGCGACGATTCCTAAGCGGATCGCCCGCGTCCGAGTGAAAAGATCGAACAGGCCGTCGCCGTCGCCGCGGCGGATCATTCTCTGCAGCGCCGTCAGATCCTCGCTGAACCGACCGAGCATCTCGAGAACGGCCTCCTTGTTATGGAGGAAGACGTCGCGCCACATCGTCGGATCCGAGGCCGCGATTCGCGTGAAGTCGCGGAAGCCGCCAGCGGAGAACTTCATGACTTCCGACTGGGTGACGTCCTCGAGATCGGCCGCCGTCCCCACAATGTTGTAGGCGATCAGATGGGGCACGTGACTGGTGATCGCGAGGACAAGATCGTGGTGCGCAGCGCCCATGATTTCCACGTTGGCGCCGATCGCCTCCCACAGCGCCCGGACTTTTCCGACCGCCGCGGCGTCGGCGCTCGCCGGCGGCGTGAGAATGGACCACCGGTTGACGAACAGGGTTGCGAAGCCGGCGTCCGGCCCCGATTGCTCCGTCCCGGCGACCGGATGCGCCGGAACGAGTTTGGCATGGGTCGGCAGCAGGGGTTCGAGCTCGGCGATGACGGCTCCCTTCACCGACCCCACGTCCGAAACGATCGCGCCATGCTTCAAGGCCGGGGCGATGGCGCGTCCGATAGCGCCGGTCGCCCCGACAGGGGCGCACAATAGTACGCAGTCGGCGCCGCGCACGGCTTCTGTGACGTCCGCAGTGTACCGATCCCCGAGCGCCAAAGCCTCCGCGCGCGCCAGCGTCTCGTCCGAAGCGTCGGCGATGACAATCCAGCGGGCGCCATTCTGCTTCCGGATCGCGCGCGCCAGCGATGACCCGATCAGGCCGATACCGATGATCGCCAACTCGTCGAAAATCGGCTCGTCGAGCGGCGGCCCGAGCCGCTCAGCCACGTCCGCCCCTCACGAATTCGGTGAGCGCCTCGACGACGCCGCGGTTGGCTTCTTCGCCGCCGACCGTCAGCCGCAGGCATTGCGGCAGGCCGTAGGCGCTGACCGCGCGGAGGATATAGCCGCGCGCACTCAAGTAAGCGTCTGCCTCTGCAGCGCTCCCGACGCCATTCTCGCCAAACCCCAGGAGAAGGAAATTCGCAACGCTCGGCGTGACTTCGATCCCGAGCCTCCCGATCGATTCCGCGAGCCACGGCAACCAGTGGGCGTTGTGCTCAATTGCCGCCTCGATATGCGTGACATCCTCGATGCTGGCGACGCCGGCGGCGATCGCCGGCCCATTCAGATTGAACGGACCACGAACCCGATTGATGGCGTCGGCCACATGCCGTGGTCCGTAGGCCCAGCCGATACGCAGGCTCGCGAGGCCGTGGATCTTGGAGAAGGTCCGCGTCATGACGACGTTCTCGCACGTCGCGGCGAGCTCGACCCCGCTGGCATAATCGTTTCGCGGCACATATTCGGCGTAGGCCGCGTCGATTACCATGAGGCAGTCGCCCGGCAAGCCTGCGTGAAGCCGTTTGACCTCCGAGTACGGGACATAGGTTCCGGTCGGATTGTTCGGATTGGCGAGATAGACGATCTTTGTCCGCGGGCTGACCTTCGCGAGCAGCGCGTCCACGTTCGCCGTTCGGTTCGTCTCTTTCGCGGTGACCGGCACCCCGGCCGCTGCGCGGATCGAAATCGGATATTCGAGAAATCCGTGCTCGCTGTAGAGTCCCTCGTCGCCGGGCCGCAAGAACACATGCGCCAGCAAGGCCAGGATCTCGTCAGAGCCGTTGCCGCAGAGAATGCGTTCAGGGTCGAGGCCCAAGCGGCGGCCGATCGCCTCGCGCAACGCACGCGCTGAGCCGTCAGGGTAGAGCGCCAGATCGCGCGAAGAGGCCTGGAACGCCCCGATCGCCCGGGGCGATGGCCCGAGCGGCGATTCGTTCGACGACAGCTTATGAACTCTTGCGACCCCCTGCACCCGGCTCTTGCCGGGCACGTAAATATCAATCCCGAGGATTTCGGAACGGGGCTCGGGGCGTAGCGCGGCTGTGGACATGATCTCTCGATAGACTCAAGCGCGGTTCGGACGCAACGCCGATGCGTCGAATCGCGCGGCATGAGATCCAATCTCCACGCTTCGCACGTCGGCGCCCCCGGCGCCGCGCAGAGTCGCCGCGATCAGACTGGGTTCAACTCCGCCCGGCCGGCCGACAAGCAGACTGAGCCCCATCGAGGCTGCCGCGGAGCCGACAATTTCCGCTCCAACGCCCCGCAAGGCAAAAGTGTAATCCGGCCGCCATCGATCGAGGCTGATCGCCTCGAGCACCACGTCGCGGGCGCCGCCGTCGGCCAGGGGCTGGGAAATGACGAAAACCGGCATCCCGGCGGGATGGTCGGACCGCTCCACGAATGGCAGCCTGGCGATGATCTTGGGCGCCTCCCGCGGCGTGAGGCGGGTCCACCAGGAGTCCGCCCGGGGTCCGCCGTCGACCGCGAACATGCCGAGATCCCCGGTCGATCCAGCCACGGCCTGAATGACGTCGGCTGCGCTGAGATGGGGCACACAGGGGACGGTGAAGCCAAAATGGAACCGCGCGGAATCGCGCATCGCGGCGTCGCCGCGCGATACGTCGACATGCACGCTGTAAGGCGCCTGCATATAGGTGAAGGTCGAGATGATGATCCGCCAGATGCCCTCCACTGTGTCCAGCGGCAAATGGCCGCGGTGCCGCTCGGCGATCGCTCGCATCATCGAGGCCTCGCGAGCAGGTCGGAAAGCCGAACCGCCGCCCTGGGCCGCCTTGATCTCGATCAGCCGGTCGACGACCCGCCCGCGCTCCATCAGGAGTTCGT
>NZ_JBKQOT010000280.1:0-3084 GCF_052145395.1 Roseiarcus sp. | reverse complement strand
ATCCGATGGTGGCGTTTCACGCCGTCCGTGAGCTCGCGCGATTGTCCTATGGCTCCGCCCAGTTCCGCTGGGCGCAGCAAGGTTTTCTCCCTGACGCGCCGGCTGACGAGACGGCGCGCAACCTGATGGGATTCAAGGACGGAACCAACAATCCGCGTGGACCCGCGACCGCCCCGACGCCCGACAGTCCACGGAACTTCGACGAGGTGGTCTGGGTGGACGACGAAGGCCCCGACTGGATGCGTGGCGGAAGCTATGTGGTCGCCCGACGCATCCGCATCTCGCTCGAGCATTGGGATCGCTCCGAGGTCGGCTTTCAGGAGCAGGTGATCGGCCGCCACAAATACTCCGGCGCGCCGGTCGGTAAGGCGAACGAGCGCGACTCTCTGGACCTCGATCGGGTCGATGCAGACGGCAATCCGCTGATTGCCGACAACGCCCACGTGCGGCTCGGGGCCGCGGCGACCAATGCGGGCGCGCAGATTTTCCGCAGGCCCTATTCCTACAACGACGGCATCCGGTTCACCGCGGAGCGGTGGCCGCCCTGGCGGCAAGGGATGATGTATGACGCCGGCCTGTTCTTCCTGTGCTACCAGCGCGACCCGCGCGAGGGGTTCATCAAGATCTACCAGAACCTGGCCAAGCTCGATGCCTTGAAACAGTTCACGACCCACACCGGCAGCGGCCTCTTTGCGTGCCCCGGCGGGATCACAGAAGGCGAGTACGTCGGTCAGAGATTATTCGTGTAATGGACTCTGCTCGGAGTCCCATGTCGATTGGCGCGATCTTGTTTTGGAGCATGACAAGCTGAACCGGAAGCAACTTCTGCTTGGGGCGGAGACTGCGCCTATAGCGGTCTCCAAGGAACGCCCGCTCGCCCTCCCCCTGTACCCATCGGGTCAACCGAAGAGCCGTTTTGGATATAGGTTCATCGGTTCGGGTCGACCTTCGGGGAGCAGCCCAAATCCCCCTGCGCTTCGAGCGCCTGGGGGGGGGACATGCTCCCCCTTGGGTTAGCCACGAGCGCCAGTACAGGGATCGACAGGAGTCGCGGGGACCCGAAGCGGATGGAGACGGGTCATGACAGAGGATATCGAATGGTTTGTGGGATTTGATTGGGCGAGCCAAACCCATGTCGTCTGCCTGTTGGATCGGAACGGGCGCACGATCGGGGAACGCAAGGTCGTCCATGGCGGCGCGGAGTTGGGCGAGTTCTGCGATTGGCTCATCGCCAAGACAGGCGCGCCGCGCGCGCATCGGCGTGGCGATTGAGACGCCGCACGGGCCGATCGTGGAGATGCTGCTGGAACGCGGCTTGGCGGTGTTCGCCATCAACCCGAAGCAGCTCGACCGGTTTCGCGATCGCTTCACGGCGGCCGGCGCCAAGGACGACCGCCGCGACGCGCAAGTGCTGGGCGACAGCCTGCGCACCGATCGGCGGGCCTTTCGACTGTTGGCGGTCGACGATCCCACGGTCATCGAATTGCGCGAATGGTCGCGCATCGCCGACGACCCCCGGGCTGCGACCCGGGGGAGCGCACCCGCCTGGCCAACCGGATCCGCCAGCAATTGTGGCGCTAATACCCGCAGATGCTGCACGTGGCCGACGACCTGACGGCCGAGAACTTCCTCGCGCTGTGGGAATGTGCGCCCACGCCCGCCAGGGCCGCTGAGATCGACGAGGCCCGTCTCGCCAAAGTCCTCAAGGCGCATCGGGTTCGAAGAATTGGGGCCGCCGAGGCTCTTGGCGTCCTGCGCCAGAAGCCGCTGCAAGTGGCCGCCGGCGCTACCGAGGCGGCGAATATCAGGGTCGCCGCCGAGCGCGTGCGCCTGGTCAACCGCCAAATCAAGGAAGCCGATCGAAAGCTCGAGGCGCTCTGCGCGCGGCTCGAACACCCAGGCAAGACCCCAGGGGAGAGCGAGCCGGGGCAGAGTTCCGAGCAGCGCGACGTGACGATCCTGCGCTCCTTGCCGGGGGTGGGAAGGACCGGCCTCGCCACGCTGCTCGTCGAGGCGACCGAGCCTCTGCGGCGCCGAGATTACCAGGTCTTGCGGGTCTTGTCCGGCGTCGCCCCCGTCACGCGCCGAAGCGGCGAGGCGCGCCTCGTCACGCGCCGCATGGCCTGCAACGAGCGTCTGCGCCAAGCCGTCTACCATTGGGCGCGCGTGGCCATGCAAATCGACCAAGCCTGCAAGAGCCGCTACGCCGCCCTGCGCAAACGCGGCCACAGCCACGGGCGCGCGCTGCGAACAATCGGCGATCGACTGTTGGCCGTGGCCTGCGCCATGCTGAAAAGCCAAACCCCCTTCGATCCCGACCACAAGACCCCACAGCGCGCTCTCGCCTGACCCTCCCTGGGTTCGACAGCTCCGGCCATCCCTTCGTCCCGACCAGCCGCCCGGAAGAGCGCCGCGCGCAGCGGAAGTCACCCCGATGGGGGCGCAGCGAAGCGGAGCACCGCGCTCTTGCACGGTTGACGGAGCGAGCACGGCGCTATCCTCATGCGCAGAAGACGAAGCCAAAATTGCCCCCGAGCGGGCTTCCAGACCCGCTCACGACACTTGACAACCGCTAGGAGGTCCCCCCCGCGTCGTCCCAAGCTGAAGCAACCAAAACGCGAAAATTCGCAGAACGCCAATCGCTCAGATCGGCCAACTGCCGTTCTTAGGTTCAGCCGCCATATTGATATTTCCGCACGATAGAGAAAGTCTTGCAATCCCCTGATGCTTTCACCTGTTGCTCACCATGACCACCATGACGTCTCAAGATCACAAATTCAACGACGATCTTCTGCTGCTAGAAAGCGACCTTAGTCTCGCTAGGAAGAAATATCCTTCGATTGTGCACGTCCTCGATCATCCGGCCCTACGGCGGCTCTTCATCGAATATGACGAACCGGCTCGCCGGGCCAAGAGCAAGGGGTTATGGTTCGGCCTGCTTGCGATTCTGCTCGGCCTTATTGCGCTCGCCGTGGCGGCCCTTGAGAGCAAAGTCACCGCTAGCGATCTGGGCGATTGCTTGAGCGTATCGCTGGCGCTGGTCTCGTCCGTGTGCGCGGGGGTGAGCGTTCTGATCGGCAATAT
>NZ_JBKQOT010000279.1:0-6818 GCF_052145395.1 Roseiarcus sp. | reverse complement strand
GATTCTGGACGATCGCGACAGGCCACAGGGCGGCGACGTGATGCGTGCGGGGGCCGGAGACGGCGACGGCGATGTCCGCATGGGCCGCGCGCCGCGCCTCGTGCAGGCGCGCTACGAAGTCTGGCGGGGCGAACGGCGTGTCGCCGGGCAGGGTCGCGACGTGGATCAGGCGGGGCTCGAAGCGCACGCAGTAATCGAGCCCGGCGAGAACCCCGGCGAGCGGGCCGGAAAAGTCCGGCGGATCGTCGGCGACCACTGGCAGGCCAAAGCCATCGAAACGGGACCTGTCGCCGTTGGCGTTGATGACGAGCGCCGCGACTTGCGGGCGCAGGCGCTCGATCGCATAGGCGATCATCGGCCGCCCGGCCAGCGGCACCAGCCCCTTGTCGGCTCCGCCCATCCGCCGCGCCCGCCCGCCGTCGAGGACGAGGCCGAGGGTCATGGCGCGATCGGCGGGGGCATGGTCTGTCACGCTCCCCTCTCGCGCCCGATTGCAGAGTGGTCCCTACCACCTTCCCCCGTGGGGCGCGGGGGAGGACGGCCACGCGAAAACCGTGAGCGCGATATCCTCCCCCGCCGCGAACGCGGCGGGGGAGGGGGACCATGTGGAGCATGGTGGAGGGAGTGAGGCGCTCCCGACAAGTCATCGCAATCAACTCGAGGGGGAAGGGCGCCAGCGTAGCGTGTCACACGCTCACTCCGCCGGAACCGTCACGTCGTTCGCCGGCCGCGCCTGCAGGTGGGGCGTGAGCGGCTTCGGCCGTTCGACGGCCGGCTCCGCCTCGTCGGCGCCGCCGAACAGACGGCTGAACAGACCCCACGCGAGACGTCCGACATCGTCGAGCACCGTGAACACCGCAGGCACGAACACTAGCGACAGCAGCGTCGAAATGATCAGGCCGCCGATCACCGCGATCGCCATCGGCGAACGGAAGCCGCCGCCGTCGCCGAGACCGAGCGCGGAAGGGAACATGCCCGCCGCCATGGCGATGGTGGTCATCACGATCGGGCGGGCGCGCTTGCGGCCGGCCTCGACCAGAGCGTCGAGCCGCGGCGTCCCGCGGCCGATCTCCTCGACCGCGAAGTCGACCAGCATGATCGCGTTCTTGGTTACGATGCCCATCAGCATGAGCATGCCGATGACTACAGGCATCGACATCGCCTTGTGGGTGACGAGGAGAGCGAGGATCGCTCCGCCGACCGACAGCGGCAGCGAGATGAGAATGGTGATCGGCTGGAGGAAGCTGCCGAACAGGAGCACGAGAAGCGCGTAGACCATCATGAGGCCCGCGCCCATCGCCGCGGCGAACGAGGCGAACACTTCGCCCATCACCTCGACGTCGCCGGTCTCCCGGATCTCGACGCCGGGCGGCAGGTTCTTCGCGGTCGGCAGCGCATGGATCGCCGCGACCGCCTCGCCGAGCGCAGTCTCGCCGCTGAGGTCGCCCTCGATGGTCACGCGCCGCGTGCGGTCGTAGCGGTTGATGGCGGTCGGTCCATGGCTGATCGACACGTCCGCGACGACGGAGAGCGGCGTCGACCCGCCGCTTGCAGTCGGCACGCGCAGGTCCTGCAAGAGGCCCATCCGGCCGCGCGCCGCCTCGTCGAGCTGGACGCGGATCGGGACCAACCGGTCTCCGGCATTGAATTTGGCGAGATTGGCGTCGATGTCGCCCAAGGTGGCGACGCGGATTGTCTGGGCGAGCGCCTCGGTCGAGACGCCGAGGTCGGCTGCGACCTGGCGCTTCGGCGTGACGCGCAGTTCGGGCCGCTCCAGCTCTGCCGTCGACATCGGCGTCTCGATGATCGGAATCGAGCGCATTTCGCTGGCGATCTGGTTCGCCGTGTCGTTGATGACGTCGATGTCAGGCCCGGCGATGATCAGCGTAATGTCGCGCTGGCCGTTGTCCCTGACGAACCAGAAGCGGATGTCGGGCTGATCGGCGAGCAGCGCGCCGATCCGCGTCTGCAACTCCTTCTGCGTCGCCTCGCGCTCCGACTTGTGGACGAAATTGATGACGAAGGTCGCCTTGCGCGGCTCCGCGCCGCCGCCGAGAATCTGGCCGCCGAAGATCAGCGCCGAGCGGACCTCCGGCATGGCGCGCAGCTTCTCGGAAATCGCCCGCGTGACCTTGTCCGTGTCATCGAGGCGCGAACCGGGCGGCAGTTCGACCGCGAGCAGAGCCCTCCCGACGTCGTCGGCAGGGATGAAGCCGGAAGGCAGGAGCTGGGTCGACCAGAGCGAGGCGGCGAAGATCAGCGCCCCGATGGTGAGCGTGATCCAGCGATGGCGCACGGAGGCGCGCACGAGCCGCGTGTAGCCGCGCATCACGGCTCCGTCGACATGCCCGTGGTCCTTCGGGGCGCGCATGAAATAGGCGGCGATGACCGGAGTGACGAAGCGCGCAACCAGAAGCGAGAAGATCACCGCAACTGCGACGGTCAGGCCGAACTGACGGAAATACTGCCCGGCGATGCCGCCCATGAAGCTCACCGGCGCGAAGATCGCCGCGATCGACAGCGAGATGGCGATGACGGCGAGGCCGATCTCGTCGGCCGCTTCGACGGCGGCGTTGTAAGGCGATTTGCCCATTCGCATGTGGCGGACGATGTTCTCGATCTCGACGATGGCGTCGTCCACCAGGATTCCGGTGACGAGCGTAATCGCCAGGAGGCTAACGAGGTTCAGCGAGAAGCCGATCGCGTCCATCAACCAGAAGGTCGGAATGATCGAAAGCGGCAGAGCGAGCGCGGTGACGATGGTCGCGCGAATGTCGCGCAGGAAGACGAAAACGACGACGACGGCGAGAAGGGCGCCTTCGATCAGCGTCTCCATCGTCGAATGATAGTTGCCGAGCTCGTTATCGACCTGAGTGTCGACCTTGGTGAACGTGACTTCCGGATGCGCCGCCTGGATCTCGGCGAGGCGCTCGGAAATCCGCTGGTCGACGGTGACGTCGCTCGCGTTTTTCGCGCGGGTGATGGCGAAGGCGACGATCGGCTGGTCGAGCAGGCGGGTGAACGTGCGCGGCTCGGCTGCGCCGTCGACGATGGTCCCGAGTTCGTCGAGGCGCACCCTGCGCCCGCCCGGCAGCGCGATCGGCAGCGCCGCGAGTTCGGCGACGCTGCGCGCGCCGGCGAGCGTCCGGATCGCCTGCTCCTGGCCCGAGAGCTCGCCGCGGCCCCCGCCGAGGTCGACGTTGTCGGCGCGCACCTGCTCATTGACCGCCGCGGCGGTCACGCCGAGCGCAAGCAGCTTTTCCGGGTCGAGCGAGACGCGGATCTCGCGGTCGACGCCGCCGAAGCGCTTCACCTCGCCGACGCCGCGGACGCCTTGCAGGTCGCGCGCCACCGTATCGTCAATGAACCAGGACAGCTGCTCGACCGACATGCCGGGTGCCGAGGCCGCATAGGTGACGATCGGCAGGCCCTCGGCGTCGACCCGGCTGACGACCGGCTCATCGATGTTGCGCGGCAGGTCGGTGCGAATCTTGGCGATCTGGTCTTTGACGTCGTTGAGCGCGCGATCGATATCGACCGAACCGACGTTGAACTGCACGACAGTCGACGACGAGCCGTCCGTGACCGTCGAGACGATATGCCAGACGCCGTTGATGTTCGAAACGGCGTCCTCGACCTTCTTCGTCACTTGCGACTCGAGCTCGCTCGGCGCCGCGCCCGACTGGGTAATGTGCACCTGGACGATCGGAATGTCGATGTTGGGAAAGCGGGTGATCGACATCGTCCGGAAGCTGACGACGCCCAGGATCGTCAAAACCGCGAAGGCGACGATCGCCGGGATCGGTTGCCGGATCGACCAGCCGGAGACGTTGAGGCGCATGGAAATCAGTCTCCCGCCGCGGTCGTCGCGGTCATCGCGATCGGCATCGACCGCACGCGGTCGCCCGGGCGCAGGAAAGACGCGGCCTTGGCGACGACGGTCTCGCCCTCGGCGAGCCCGTCCTTGATCTCGACCTCGTCGCGGTCGACGACGCCCGGCGTCACCTTCCGCTCCTCGATCCGGCCGTCGTGCACCACATAGAGCCGCGCGCCGTCGCCCTCGCGCTCAAGCGCCGCGGCCGGCGCAGCGACGCCGTCGCGGCGCACGAGCTCGACCTCGGCCGACGCGAAGGCGCCAATATGAGCGTGCGACACGTCGCTGAGCGCGATGCGCACCTTGCCGGTGCGGCTCGCCTTGTCGACTTCCTGGGAGATCAGGCGCACATGCCCGTGCACCGAGTCCGGAACGCCGGGCAGGCGCAGGGTCGCGGGCATGCCGTTGGCGAAGCGGGTCAGCGACTGTTCCGGCGCGTCCGCTTCGAGGTCGACCGCGCCGTCGACGATGATACGGAAGAGCGGCTCGCCCGCGGCCGAAGCGGTCGCGCCGAGCCTTGCCGAGCGCCGGCTGACGAGGCCGGAGACCGGCGCCGTCACCTCGGTGCGCCCGATGCGCACCTCAAGTTCCTGACGTTCCGCGTCGCGGGCCTTGCGATCGGCTTCGGCGAGACTCAGGGCGTTTTTGGCCGCTGCGAGCTGCGCCTGCGCTGTCTTCAGCGCCGTCTCGCGCTGCTCGATGGTTGAGACGGACATCACGCCGCCGGCAAGCTTTTGCGCGCGATCGAAGTCGTCGCTCGTCCATTTCACCTGCACATCCGCCTGGGCGATGTTGCTTTTCGCCTGCTCGATCGCGGCGTCCGCGCGTTTGACGGCCGCGTCGTTTTCGGCCAGCAGCGCGTCGAGCTGGGTCCGGTCGAGGCGGGCGAGCACCTGGCCGGCCTTGACCCAGTCTCCGTCTTCGGCGTCAAGCTCGACGATCGTCAGCCCGTCGATGCGCGTGGCGACCTGCGCCTCGTCGCGCGGCATGAGCGTGCCGGAAACGAACAGCCTGTCGACGAACTCGCGCCGCTCGGCCGACGTCACTGTCACCGCGGGCGGGGGAGGCGGCGCTAGCGACGCCTCGGAGGCTGAGCCGGAGGCGCTTGTCACGGGGCAGGACGCGGCGACGACCGGCAGACCGAGCGCGCGGACCTTTTGCGTCGGCGCGGAGCAGGGCTCAAGCGTCGCGTACCCCCAGGCGGCGCTGATGACGACGACGAGCGCCACCAGGGAGACCAGGAAACGGGTCATCGCGAACAATCCTCTCCGGGCGCGAGCGCCCCGGCAAACAACGCCTTCAGCATTCCGCACGCCATCTCGGCCTCAACGGTGCGGTCGAAATCCGGCTCGGTCGCCAACCGCTTGAAAAGACCGCTGACGAACGTGAAAAAGAACCGGGCGCCAAAGCGCGAATCGAGCGCAGGCGAGGCGACGCCGGCCGCCTTGGCGGCGTCGATCACCCGCTCGAGCTTATTGAGCACGTCCGCGTCGAGCGCTCGGGTCATCTCCGCGACGCGGGCGTTGCGTCCGGCCTCGGCCCAGATCTCGACGATCATCCGCGCCTTTTCCGGCGGCTTGGAGAAGACGTGATCGCGCAGGCCCGCGTAGATGGCTTTGACGATGTCCGCGTTTTGCGTCAGGAGCTCGACGAAGTCGCCCGCCCGGCCCTCCTGGTCGCGCGCGCACAGCGCCTCGACGATCGCCTCCTTGGAGGGAAAGTAGCGGTAGAGGTTGCCGGCGCTCATGTCGGCTTCTTCCGCGACATGCTGCATCGTGGCGGCGTGGAAGCCGTGCCGGACGAAGGCGCGCTCGGCCGCCTCGATGATCCGCTCGCGCCGGTTGTCTTCGGCGCCGCGCCGGTTGAGAAAGGGAGAGGATTCCGACATATTGGACCGCCGAGAATGAATATTCATTCTCATGACGCTCTGATTATGGCGGCATGGAGGCCGAACCTCCGGCTGGTGCGGGACGCTAATTTTCTGCTGGAGAAGACAATTTCCTCGACCTGACGGAGATATGATTGCTTTGGAGTCTCGAAGAGCAGGAGAAGTCCGCTCAGATAAACATTAAGGTAACGTCTAGCTAAGCGATATCTTGACGGTTTGACAGGATTTGGCGCCTAACCCATTGGGGTCGCCCGCGGCCAGCCAGGACTGCGGGCGACATCGGACGCGACGGCCGGTCAGGCTTTCTTCGGACGCGGGTTGGGAAGGAAACCACCGAGCAGGCCGATCGCCGGCAGGAAAGCGCAGAGGTGGTACACGAAGGTCAGGCTCGTCTTATCAGCCAGCATGCCGAGGAGCGCCGCGCCGACTCCGCCGAGGCCGAAGCTCAGTCCGAAGAACAGGCCCGCCACAGCGCCGACATTGCCGGGCGTCAGTTCCTGCGCATAGACCACCATCGCCGAGAAGGCCGAGGACAGGATCAGGCCAATCGCGACGGTGTCGATGATCGTGCCCACGAGCCCGAGATGGGGCAGGAGCAAGGTGAACGGCAGAACACCAAGGATCGAGCCCCAGATCACGAATTTCGCGCCGAATCGGTCGACGAGGGGGCCGCCAAGGAACGTTCCGGCCGCCACGGAGGCGAGGAACACGAACAGCAGCACCTGTGCGCTCTGGATCGAGACCCCGAAGGTCTGGATCAGATAGAAAGTGTAATAGCTGTTGATGCTGGCGAGATAGACCACCTTCGAGAACAGCATCACGATCAGCACGAAGAGGGTGCGAACGACGATCCTGCGCGGGTGGCTCGGGCCGGCGACGGCGGCCGCTTTGCTTCTCTCTGCCCGGCGCACCGCGTACCAGCGGGTGACGCCGGTCAGAAGCCCAACCGCGACCAGGGCCAGCACGGTGAAGACGGCGACGGAATGCTGGCCGAACGGTACGACGATGAACGCCGCGAGCAGGGGGCCGAGCGACTGCCCGAAATTGCCGCCGACC
>NZ_JBKQOT010000278.1:0-6742 GCF_052145395.1 Roseiarcus sp. | reverse complement strand
CGGACGCGCGCCAAGATGAGCCGGTGACGAAGCAAATGGAGACCGACCTTTACGACCATTATGGGTGGGATCCAGCGTGGGGAACGACGTATTTTGGCGCAAGCGACATCGCCGCGCCGCTTTTGGAACCGCTGATCTTTTCGGAGAACGCAGCGCGTCGGGCCGCGGACATGGAAAGCCATCGCAGTGAGGGTGATCCGCATCTGCGCAGCGTCGTCTCGGTCAACGGCTATCACGTCCACGCCGCGGACGGCGACCTCGGCCACGTAGAGAATTTCCTTGCCAACGACGTCAACTGGGACATCCGCTATCTCGTCATTGCCACGCGGATTGGTTGCCGGGAAAGCATGTCCAACTGGCGCCGTTTGCGGTGAAGGGCATCGACCTGGTCCGAACATCGCATCGACGTCAATGTCACTCGCGATCAGGTGAAATCAAGCCCCGGCCTGGGACCCCGTGGCCCTGGCGGACAAGGTCGGCGAGCATAAATTACACCACCATTTTCGGTCGTGGCCCCTCTAGCTAGCAGCATGGACGCGCCGTTTCGTTTCATAGAGATGGAGGTTAGCGATGTGGGACAGAACGAATGTCCAGGGGGAACGGTGAGGCCGGCTCATTGCTTGGCGCTGCAGCGTGAAAACCCGCATGGCGCT
The DNA here is from genome assembly GCF_052145395.1 of Roseiarcus sp. NCBI lineage: Bacteria > Pseudomonadati > Pseudomonadota > Alphaproteobacteria > Hyphomicrobiales > Roseiarcaceae > Roseiarcus > Roseiarcus sp. The sequence continues at coordinate 6,089 of NZ_JBKQOT010000278.1, read as the reverse complement.
GTCCACTCGAGCTCTTCGTCAGGCAACGTGACGACGCCGTCGGCGCGCCTTATCCCGACTACTTGCCCGGCGTGGTGCAGGGCGCGTCAGGCGCGCCGCCCAGATACTGTTCAACCTCGGCCGGCGTCAGCGTGCGTCCAGCGCTCGCGCAGGCCACTTGAATCAGGTCATCCAGGTGCAGCCGCCACTGGCGCACCGTGCCGTCGTACGCGCCGGAGATGAGCCAACGTCCGTCTGGGCTAAAGCCGAGGTGGGCCACAGAACCTTCGTGCCCGCGCAGCACGACCGGCGCTTCTCCCGGCGCGTCGGGACGCCATAGACGGATCGTCCGGTCCTCGCCGGCGGTGGCGAGCCACTGGCTGTCGGGGCTGAAGCCGGCGGCCAGGATGCGCCCGACGTGCCCCGTTAGACGGATGGGTGGGGCGGTTGCTGGCGCGCGCAAGTCCAGCAAGGCCGCGCTACAGTCCCACGACGCGAAGGCCGCCCATCGGGAGTCCGGGCTGAACACGGCGCGGAACACGCGGTCCTCGAAGTCGATCTCGCGGACCAGTTTCGGCGGCGCCCCGGGCGCCAACTCCCACAACCGTCCCTTCTGATCGAAGCTGGCGGTGGCGGCCCAGCGTCCATCGCTGCTGAGCGATATCTGGTAGACGACGTCGCCATGCGGCAACCGCAACGGGGTCGAGCAGGGGTTCTCGGACGCCAGGCTCCAAAGGTAGGCGGCCGTGTCCTGAGCGGCTGTCGCCAAAAGCTTGCCATCGTTGCTAAACTCGAGCTCTCGCACCGGTCTTCTCGGCTGGCAGCGGTACCGTGGCGCCAGCGCGGGCGTGTCGGCGGAGACGTCCCACAGATCGAGGCTCGGCCCTCGGCCTTGGCCGCCCGAGGTGCCGCTAGCGAGCCAGCGGCCGTCGGGGCTGAAACGCAAGGTGCGGTCGTCGCTCCATCCGTCCTCAACCATCACCAGCGGGGGCTTGTCGAGGTCGCGTAGGCTCCAAAGGCTGATGCGCCCGTGGTTCTGGCTCTTCGCGGCCAGCCAGCGACCGTCGGGGCTGAACGCGATCGAGCGTGCGAATCCCGGAACGGCCAGCATTTGCGCCGGCGCACGCAGGTCCTGCGTCGACCACAGCGCGAGCCGGTCGTCGCCATCGCTGGACGACGCGATCCATCGGCCGTCCGCGCTGGCGGCCAGGCCCATCATGACCGGGCCGACCGGCGCCCGCAGCACGAGCGGGTCCGCTCCAGGGTCAGGCAAGCGCCACAGCCGTGTCGGTTCGCCCTTTCCCCAGCTCAGCAAGTGGCCGGGGTCGGCTCCAGGTGAGAAGCGGATTGCGTCGATCGACAGATCGTGTCCGCGGAGCGGGGTCAGGCGTGGTACAGGGCTCATTAGGTCCCACAGGTTCAGGCTGCCGTCGGCCGCCGCGCTGGCCAGCCATCGTCCGTCGCCGCCGAATCGGAGCGCCGTCACGGGGCCGCCATGACCAGAGAGAATGATCGGCACGCGCGGCTCGCCTGGGTTGCTCGCCAAACGCCACAGGCGCGCGTCGTTCGAACCACCGCTGCCGAGCGCGAGCCAGCGACCGTCGGCGCTGATGTCGAGCGTACTGATCCAGCCGCCGCCACCGGGGTAGGTCGCGACCGGGCTCGCTGGAGGGTCGGGCTGGGTCAGATCCCACAGCTCGGCGACATAACCGTAAGCCGCCGCCAGCCGCGTCTCGTCCGGCGAGAAGGCGATCGCCAGCAGCGACGGTTCGGTTAATTTGCTTCGGAGGATGAGACTTTTTGGACCGCGCTCCGCCCCCTGCGCAGACAGGTCCCATAGTGGCACCGGCGCGCTGCCCGACTTGCAGGCTCCGGCGCAAGTGGCGGCCAACCAGCGGCCCTTCGGGCTGAACACGACCGTGGTGACGGGCGATTCATCCCGCCAAGCCTGATCACAAGGCGCTCCCTCCGGCCCGTCGGCCAGCCAGCGCCAGAGGCACAGCTGACCAGACTCGCCGCCGAAGGCGAGCCACTGCCCATCGGGGCTCGCGGCGAGCGCGCGGATCGGTCCGAATGAGTTCACCGAGATCACGCGGCCGGCGACTGGCGAGGCCGCGTCGACCTGCCACAAGCGCAAGGTGCCGTCGCTCCCGGCGCTGACGAGACGACGGCCGTCCGCCGCGAACGCGAGGCCGGCAACCGGGCCGTGATGCCCTGCAAGATCGTGCACAGCGGCACCCGGGTCGGCCGCCTTCAGATCGTGCAGGCGGATCAGCCCATCGGCGCCGCCAACGGCGAGCCACCGCCGGTCAGGCGAGTAGGCCGCGGCCACCACATCCGCCGCGTGGCCGTCCAGCGGCAGGCCTGCGGCTGCGCGTAGTCGCTGGCGCACGCCGTCGATCGCGCCGAGCAGCCCGACCGTGTCGCGGGGTTGCAGCGCCGCCGCATAAACTGCGAGCAGCAGGCTGCGCTGCGGGCGCGACGACGGGTCGCTCGTATGGCGGCTGATCTGCTGGACCTGCGCGACCCGGCGGTGCGCCAGCTGCGCGTCCGAGAGCGCGTCCTTCGCGTGTTGCTCCGATTGCAGCGCACTCTTTTCCGCGGTGTTCGCGGCCCACGCCTCCCACACAGCCCAGCCGGCGACGACGGCCAGCACCAATGCGGCGGCGAGCGAGCCCCAGGTGATGATCCGCCGCGTCCTCTCATTGCGACGGGTCTCCGCTTCGGCGCGCTCTATGCTCGCTTGAATGAACGCCCGCTCCTGCGGACTCAGCTGGCTTGGATGCTCAGTCAGCCACCGGCGAGCGCGACTGAGTTTCAGCCCAGTCAGGAGAGCGGTGGCCTTGTCCGCCTCCGGGGCCTGCTCCCAGTCACGCAGATCCTGCTCGAGTTGCTGTTTTCCGATCAGGAACACCCGCGCCGCGTCCAGCCAGGATCTGAGCAGCGGCCATTTCCGCAACAGCGCCTCGTGCGCCACTTCGACTACGCGGGCGTCGCCTTCCTGTCGCACGACCAGGAGGCGCGCCTTCGCCAATCGCTCCAGCAGCGGCTGGGCTTTGGCCGGCAGTTCGTCTAGCCGCGCCGGACGGCGGACATATTCGCCCTGGTCATTGACGCGCACCATCGCGGGCACGAACGCCTCGCGCAGCGCCGCCAACTCGTCGTCGGCCGGCTTCGCCTCGGCCAGCACCGCGTCGGCGGCTTTGCGCACCGCGTTTTCAAGCGGGGTGAGCCCCGCCTTCTCGTCTCCGAGCGCTTTGTAGCCGTCCAGACTGAGCACCTTGTTCGACGACCGGTCCCAGAGTTCGCGCAGCGCGAAGGCCAAAAGCGGCAGCGCGTCCTCTGTCGCGGCGTCACGGGCGGCCTGTTGCACAAAGGCCTCTTCGACGTTTACGCCGGCCACTTTCGCCGGTCCCTGGATGATCTGCGGAATGCGCGGTAGCGGCATCGGTCCGAGCGAGAATTCCTCGAACCGAGCCGTCAGCGACGCCGCCGATTGCAGCCGCCCCAAAAAGTCTGACCTCATAGCCATGACCGCCATGAACGGCAGGCTCTCGGCGAGAGCTTGACTGAGGATTTCCAGGAATCGCCGGGCCTCGTCCGGATCGGCGATGCCGAACAGCTCTTCCGCCTGGTCGATCGGGATCAGTATCTGCGCTTCGCCCGCGCCCGCCTTGACGCGCAGGTCGTTGGCGAAGTCCGCGAGAGCGCGCGTGGGGTCGGGACGTAAGAGATCGTCCTTCAGCTTGCGCCAGTCGGCGCCAGGGCCGGACGCCCCTGCCAGCGCCACCGCCAATTCGTCGACCGGATGCAGGCGGGGCCGCATCGGGGGCGCGACGATCCAATTGCGGCCGGCGCGTTTCAGCCGCGGAACGACCCCGGCCCGCAGCAGGGAGGATTTGCCCGATCCGGACGACCCGAGCAGCGCGACCAGCTTGGCGCCGCCCTGCGCGCGCCGCGCGTCGAGCCGCTCGATCAAACGGCGGATGTCGTCGTCGCGGCCGAAATAGATCGCAGCGTCCTCTTCCTCAAAGGCGAGCAGACCTGGAAACGGCGGGCGGCTCGCATCCCATGTAAAGCCGCCCTGGGCGTCGAGCGCGATCCGCACGAGCTCGCGCGAGAGCCGTTCGAGACCGCCCTCGCGATCGCTGAGCAGGTTGAGCGTCTGGATGTCGCGCGATATCTGAGCATCGCCGGTCGGCGTCTCGATCACAAGGAAGATCGCCTTGCCAAGCGCGCGCGCCTGGGTGAACTCGGCGAAGCACCATTTCGAGGCGAGCCAGTTCGGCGTCTGGATTATGATGACGGCCTGGGACTGCTCGACCTCCCGGTAAAGCGTCCTCTCCCAGTCGGCCCCGGGCGGGATGCCGGATATCTTGTCGAAGTCGAGGAAGGCGGTCTCGAACCCGTGGCTGGCGAGCCAAACCTTCATCCGCGCGGCCGCCTCGTCGTCGCGGCTCGAATGCGAGATGAAGATGCGCGCCATCGGGCGTTTCCAGTTCCGGCGTCGATTTCATGGTTCCGCGGCCGCGGAACGTTTTGGAAATCCTATCAAGAGCCACACGCTTTGCATACGGGATTCACCGGCACGGGATTCATTGATACGATGCCGGGATGAGGACTCCATCCCGCTCCTGCGTTGCCTCCAAACGAAGACGTTGAAGGCGTCGTCCCCGAGTTGGACGCCGGCGGCACCGAGGCTCACCACAGGCGCGGCGGGCCGGCGTCCAAAAAGCGCCAGGGCACGAAGTCGCGGGGAGCTGGGCAGCGCTTGGGCGGCGAGCGCTATGGGGATTTTAGGTTAGGGCCGCATTCGATGGGGGCGCGACATTGCGGCGACGCGACCTGCATGCCTTCACGCGGCGGCGGGCGAAAGGGCGAGAGAAGCGTCCCGGGCTGATTTTGAAGGGCGTCAACGGGCGCCGGGCGCATGGATTGCCATGAATCGGGTTGAGCGAGATCGTCGCCGGCGTGGAGCCAGCGCAACAGAACGGGAAGGCGGCGGCGCTGACAGGCGGTCTGGCTCATGATGTGTCGATCGTGCTTGGGGTCGGCCGCCACCTTGGCTCGCATCCGCGCGCGAAGACCTCGATGACGATCATGCGGGCGCCGCAGCGCGGGCATGGGGAGCGCAGCACGCGCGGCGCGTCCGGTGTGTGTCGCGCTGCACTTAAACGGGCTCTGCTTCACTTTGTGTGGAAATGGGGAAGTAGAATTGGCAATACGCGACTGATAACGCTGAGAAATTGCTGGCAAGTCTCGTGAGCAATGTCATTTCATATTGTTTCGGGAGCCCAGCGCCAAATCTCCCTGTGTTTTCAGCGCGCTAAAAACCCGTAAAGATCTCGTCCATCACACAAAGTGAAGCAGAGCCCCTAAACCAGCGAATCGCAAATAAGGTGCATTTTTACAGCACCTAATTTGCAACAGTCTGGACGGCCTGATCGCCGCTTAGTCGAGGAAATCTCGCTCGTTCTCGTACGCGTGGGCCACGATCGGCGACTCTCCAACGAAGTCTTTCACTTTCGGCAGGATCGCCGGGAACCGTGGAGCGTTCTTGAGATCGGCGGGGCGAATCCTGTGGATCTTAATAGCCTCGGGGTCGATTGGCCCATCCGGGTTGACCCTGGAGCTCCACGTCTCACCCTTGCGCCAGCCCTCGCCTTCGCGCAGCATTTCGACGAAACCGACTTCGACGATGATGCCAGGGGCTCTCCAGGCGAAAGGCTGCTTGCGAATGAACTCGGCGTCGGGTGTAGGCTTGCCAGTCGTCTCCGCGTCGAAGGCGACGAGCCGGTCGAAACCGTCGAGGAAATTCGGCAAGTACATCGCGGCGCTCCGATGCAGTTTCAATTCGTACGCGTTTCGGTAATCGGCGTCACGGCGGCCGACCGAATGACGCTCGGGATTCGAAAACCGGACTGAAGGCCGACCGTGCGAGGCCGTGGGTTTCCAGCTAGCCAGGACCAGAAAGTGAGTTTGTTCGAACGTACGCCTCCGAGATGCGCCCGGGGTGTTGGCTGGCGGTAGCGGCGACGTGCTGAAGCTGGTTACGCGGCGAGGGCGGTCGTGACGCGGGCGGCGTCTTGGCGAGCTTTCCAGGCCCAGGG
>NZ_JBKQOT010000277.1:0-7143 GCF_052145395.1 Roseiarcus sp. | reverse complement strand
ATGCGCACGCTCGTCCCGCGTCCCGGCTCGCTGTAGAGCTGGATGTGCCCGCCGGATTGCTTGACGAAGCCATAGACCATGCTGAGTCCGAGGCCGGTGCCGGCGCCGACGGGCTTGGTGGTGAAGAACGGCTCGAACGCCTTCCGCCGAACCTCCTCCGGCATGCCCATTCCCGTGTCGGTGACCGTGAGCAGGACGTACCGCCCGGTGCGCACCTCCGGGTACATCTGGGCGTAGTCGGCGTCGAGGCGGACCTGGGAGATGTCGATCGCCAGCTGCCCGCCGCGAGGCATCGCGTCCCGGGCGTTGATGGCGAGGTTGAGAACGGCGTTCTGCAGCTGCGCGCCGTCGACGATGGACAGGTGGGTTTCCGCGGGGACGGTGATGCGGAGCTCGATCGCCTCGCCCAGAGTCCGGCGCAGCAACTCGGAATAGCCGCCGACGTGGCGGCCGACGTCGGTCGGCTTCGGGTTGAGCGGCTGGCGCCGGGCGAAGGCGAGCAGCTGGGCCGCGAGCTTGGCGCCGTCCTGAGCCGCGCCATGGGCCTCGTGGGCAAGCTCCTGCTGACCGGGATCGGAGAGCATCGGCGTGAGCAGCTCGAGATTGCCGATGATCGCGGTCAGGATGTTGTTGAAGTCGTGCGCGACCCCGCCGGTGAGCTGGCCGACCGCCTCCATCTTCTGCGACTGGCGCAGTTCCTGCTCCATCTTCTGCCGGCTGGAAAGGTCGCGGACGAAGCCGGTGAAGATGCGCCTTCCGTTGGCGCGCGCCTCGCCGACCGAGAGCTCGACCGGCAGGATCGTCCCGTCCTTGGTGACCGCCTGGACCAAGCGTCCGTAGCCGATGATCCTGGCCTCGCCGGTGCGGAGGTAATTGGAAATGTAGGCGTCATGCTCCGCCCGATAGGGCTCGGGCATGAGAAACTTGATGTTGCGGCCGATCACCTCTTGGGCGCAGTAGCCGAACAGCGCCGAGGCCCCGGCGCTGAAGGATGCGATACGGCCCTGCTCGTCGATGACGATCATCGCCTCGGGAACGGTCGCGAGGATCGACGTGAGATGCGCCTCGCGCTCGGCCAGATCCGCCTGGGCCCGCTTGATCCGCGTGATGTCGTGGTTGTTCTGCAGCACCGCGGTCGTGACGCCGTCCGCGGATCGCCGCGTCATCCACAGGCTGTGGATCGAGAGCCTCGATCCGTCCCTGGCGCGATGGTCGATCTCGCCTTGCCAGGCGCCACGCTCGGCGAGCGTGGCCACGATTTCGGCGCGCGGGACCGGATAGCGCGTGTCGAGCAAGTCGTGGACCCGCTGCCCGACCGCGTTCGGACGCGTATAGCCGTAAAGGCGCTCGCAGCCCGATGTCCAGTGCAGGATCCTGCCATCGACATCGTGGATGATCACAACCGCGGCGTCGAGAACGTCGGCGAGAGAGGTGAACTCGGCGCTCATGGCCGCCGCCCTCGGCAGGGAATCGTCCTCAACTTCAATGCTCGCATTTCACGTGCGCTTAATGGCCACGTTCGCCCCCGACGTTTCGCCCTCGTGGCATGAAATCACGGTCGCGCGCGCTTGTCACGCCTTGCCGCGTCGGCGGCTGGCGCTCAACGTCCCCGCAGCATATGCGTCTGCAGGCTCTCGTCGATGTGGAACAGGTCCGGGTCGGGTCTCGTCGTCAGATCGAGGTTGAACAGCGTCACGACCGTTTGGTAGCCCTGGGCGTCGATCACCGTCCATTGTTTCAGCGCGAAGGTGGCGGGATCGAAGATGAGCTCGAGATGCGCGGTTCCGCCGAGCGTCGCCTTGTCCTCGACCTCGATCGTCACCGCCTTCTCGTCCTGCGCGACGCTGAGCACCTGCGTGTCGCGGGCAAGGTCGATATGGTCGCTGAGCAGGAATTTCAGCGGCGTCTGGGCGATGAAATACTCGTCCTGGGTGTTGAGCTTGTGATCGATGACGGCGACGCTGCGCCCGTCGGCGACGATCTCGAACCGCGCCGGATCGGCGTATTTGAACGACATTTTGCCCGGACGCTCGACCGTTAGCTGTCCCTCCGAACGCTTGCCGTTGGGGCCGATCTGGACGAAGTCGGCGTTCAGCACTCGCGCCGCGTCCAGCCAGGCGTTGGCGCGCGCCACCGCCTCGGCGGCCGACAGGTTGGCGACCGGACCGCTCTTCGGGGCCTTGGCGAGCTTGGCCGGCTTCTGCGGGGCGAAAGGCGCGTCCTGAGCGGCCGCGCCCGCGGAGATGAGAGCCGTCAAGCCGAGCGCTATCCACCGCAATCGTTTCCCCATTCGCTCTGTCCTTTCGGGTCCCGTCCCGTCGCGGCCGAACCGGCCCCAAGGCAGCGCCTCATCGCACGGGCGCGGCTGGGAAGCCTGTGGCGAGGCGCTGTGGCCTGAATGTGACGCCGGGACGGCGGCGCGTCGGTCATTTCACGAAAGCAAGCGCCGCGTCGACTGCCGCGCCGAGGCGCTCGACGATCGTCTCGACATGCCCCTCTTCCACGATGAAGGGCGGGGCGAGGAGGACATGGTCGCCCCGCACGCCGTCGATCGTCCCGCCCATCGGATAGACCATCAATCCGCGCGCCATCGCCTCGCGCTTGATCTGGGCGTTCAGCTTCAGTCCCGGGTCGCACGGCGCCTTGGTTGCGCGGTCGGCGACGAACTCGAGGGCGCGGAACAGCCCGCGGCCGCGAATGTCGCCCACATGCGGGTTCTGCCCGAAGCGATCGGTGAGGCGCCGATGGAGCAGGTCGCCCATTGCGACGACGTTCGCGAGCAGGTTGTCGCGCGCCACAACCTCCTGCACCGCCAGAGCCGCCGCCGCGGCCATTGGGTGGCCCATGTAGGTATGACCGTGCTCGAACGCGCCCGAGCCGCCCGCGAAGGCGTCGAAGATGGGCTGCGTCAGCAGCACGGCGCCGATCGGCTGATATCCGCCGCCGAGACCCTTGGCGATGGTCATCAGGTCGGGCGCGACCCCTTCCTGCGCGCAGGCGTGAAGCGTTCCGGTGCGCCCCATGCCGCACATGACCTCGTCGAGGATGAGCAGCACGCCGTAGCGGTCGCAGATCGCGCGGACGCGTCGAAAGTAGTCGGCAACCGGCGGGACAGCGCCGAGCGTCGCTCCGACTACGGTCTCGGCGATGAAGGCGATGACGGTTTCGGGTCCAAGCGCGATGAGCTTGTCCTCCAAAGCCTGCGCGGCGCGCGCGGCGTAATCCTCGTCACTCTCGTCTTCCCGACCTGCTGCCGTTCCTCGCCCCCGACGCGCCGCGCTTCGCGCAATGGAGCGTCTGCGCCTTCGGCTGCCGGGAGGCGGCTTGAGTGACCGCGGGCGCCCTGCTCGGCGGTCACGCGCGCGTCGGCTTCGAGAACAATTTCTGGCTGCCGGACGGCGAGCGCGCCGCAACCAACGCCGAGCTTGTCGCGGCCGTCGCCCGCGCGCCCGCCGACCTCGGGCTTGAGGCCGAGAGCGCGGACGCCTTGCGTGCGGAGGCCTCCGCGCTGATGTGTTGAGGGGAGGCCAACCGGCGAGCGCCAGTCCAGTGCATAGGACGCTGCGCCGAAACCTCTCGCATCGGCGCGGCCAAACAATAAAGACCGCCTCCCCGCGGTTTTTCAAGACTCCGGTCGCCGTGTGAGGCTTATGCGCGAGCCAGCCCGGCGTGATGCCGCGGCCCCCTGTCCCCATCGCAGCGTCGCGATGCTGTCACCAAATTGTCGAATGGACACATCCTCGGCGCCCGTGGCCGAATTGATGCTACGACGGCGCCGTCGCCGCGCGAGCGGCGCTGAGCGCTCTACGAGGAGTTCCCCGTGATTGTCGTCCACGCCATCGCCAAGCCGGCCGCCGCGGAGGACGCAGCCGGCGTCACGTCGGTCCTGTGCCGGCAACTCGGGCCGGCCGAGCCGATCCCGCAGGGCGCGGTTTGGATCGATCTCGTCCGGCCGACGGTCGAGGAGGACCAGAAAGTCCAGAACTTCGTTGGCGTGCCCGTGCCGACCAAGGCTGATCCCGATTACACGGAACCCCCGGAGGCTCACTATTCGGAGAACGGCGTCCGCTACCTGCACGCCTTCTTCATCAGCGAACCTGAGGAAACGCCCGACATCAATGGCGTCACGTTCGTCGTCGCGCCGACCGCGCTGGTCACCGTGCGCTACGATCCGGTCGAGTCGTTCGACCTGTTCTCGCAAAAGCTCTGCAAAGCCGCGGCGGGCCAGGCGCTCTACCCCGATTGGATCGCCGTCGGCCTCGTCAACACCGCCCTCAACCGGTCCGCCAGAGCGCTGAGCAAAGCAGGCGAAAGCCTCGACAAGATCGCCAGCGCCGTCTTTCGCGCCAAGGGTGACCAAAGCGGACGCAACAAGATCTATTCCGATACGCTATCGGCGCTCGGACGCGAGGACGAGAAGATTTCGAACCTGCGAGAGAGCATGGTTTCGATCGAGCGCCTTCTGCTCTTCCTGTTGGGGGAGGGGGGCGTCGAGAAGGCGCCCAAACCCGTGCGCGAGGCCACGAAGACCGCTCCGCGACCTCCAGTCTCTCGAAGAGGACGCGAGCTTCAAGGCGCAAAAGGTGCAGTTTCTTCTCGACGCGACGCTCGGCCTCATCAACCTCGCCCAGAACGACATCATCAAGCTGTTCTCGGTGCTCGCGGTCATCTTCATGCCGCCGACGGTGATCGCGTCGATCTACGGCATGAACTTCAAGGAGATGCCGGAGCTCGAGTGGCATTTCGGCTATCCGCTGGCGATCGTCCTCATGGTCTGCGCCGCGGTGCTGCCCTACGTGTTCTTCCGCTGGAAGAAGTGGCTGTGAGGCGCTACCTTCGCCGACGACTATCGCGAGCTGACGCCGCGTACGGGATTCTCAAGGGCGTGGTGGACTCGAAGTCGTTCCGCAAGGGGACCTCGGGCGCCGAGATCGTCGACGTTCTGACGCCCGCGCCGGGCGACATCGTCATCGAGGGCAAGCGCGCACTGTGCGGCTTCGCCTCGACCAACCTCGATTTCATCCTGAGAAGCAAAGGGGTCAAGACCGTCGCGCTCGGCGGCTTCTTGACCAACGGCTGCGTCGAATCGACCATGCGCACCGCCTACGAGAGGGGCTACGAGGTCGTGACGCTGAAGGACTGCACCGCCGCGCTCAGCGAAGAGGAGCAGCGCGCCGCGGTCGAGAAGAACTATCCGATGTTCTCGAAGCCGATGGCGCACGGCGAGTTCCTGTCGAGCCTGAAAGGCGAGGCGGCGGCCGCGGACTCTTCGCGCGGCTACGAGGCGGCCTGAGGCGGAGCGGACGCTCGCCCGTCTGTCGGGCGTTCGCCAGCCATCGATGGATGGCGATTCCGGGCGCGGATTCCATCTTTTCAAGGTGTTGCCGTCGGTTTTCCGGGCAGCCGACAACAGCGAGGCCGTCGACCATGAAGCGCGGCGCTGTTAGGGCCGGGTCGGTGAGCCGGCCGCGGCGCGGTCCATAGGGCGTCCGCCAGGACGCCCGTCTTTCGACGGGCTACGGATCGCGCGCACCAACACGTGTCCCGCTGGCGGGGACGCCAGTTGCGACGATCACGGCCCATGACAGGACCCCAAGCGCTGAGGTCGCGCATCCCAAGCCAAGGGGCGCCGACCCCAAATCCATGCCAACTCCCTGCAAGGCCTTACCCATTGCCGAATTGAGCGTTTTCAACCGGTTGCGCCCGCTCAAGGCGCTCCACGCGTCAGACAGCGTTCGACCGCCCTTCGGGCGCACGCAACGCCCAAGCGCCGCATTGTCCGTCATCGCGAGCGAACCCCAGATGGCGTACGGGAGGTGGCGATCCAGGGGGCGTCAGGCGCTTGCGGCTCCTGGATCGCGCCGTCGCCGCCATCGCGCCTCGCGACGACCGCCTGGTCGGGAGGCATGAGCGGGCGTAACGGTTCGGGCGGGCGCTCGATCGGATGCGCCGCAATTCCCGAGCCGGTTTTGAGCCTTTTCAAGGCGTTGCGCCGGATTTTCCGGGCGCCCGCAACGGCCAACGCTGTCATGCCCGTGAATGCGGGCATCCAGGGCGGCAGGGCGGTGGACGCGGCAATCTTGCGCATAAGAAACGAGGGTCCGCGGCTCGGGATTCCCGCTTTTCGCGGGAATGACAGGACAGGGTCCGCCTTGCCATTCCCGAGCCGGTTTCGAGCTTTTTCAAAGTGTTGCACCGGATTTTCCGGGCGGCCCGAACTCCCAACGCTGTCATGCCCGCGAACGCGGGTATCCACGGCGACACGACGGTGAACGCGGCGATCTTGCGCATGGGACACGGGGGCTCGCGCTGTGGCTCTGGATCCCCGCTTTCGCGGGGATGACAGGACAGAGTCCTGAGCTTGTCGCAGGATGATCCAGGGGGCGGGACCGTACGCGCGCGCTCAAACGTCCGTCGACAGGCTCACACGACAAGGAAGCGGCCCTGAGGGCCGTCGCGCGTTATCACTTTTCAAATAGCGGTCGATCGCGCCTTGGAGGGTCGTCGCATGAGAGCACGGCAGAAGCGGACCCCTGACTTCGATCATTCGCGAAGGTATAGCATATTCTAATTTTCCGCAATGATTTGTTGAGCCGCCGCTCGCGGGTCCTATCCATCAAGACCCGATGCTTGGATCTCGACGCCCAGGATCGGCCCCGATGGCGCACACGACGTCTTGAATCGACGTATTGCGGACGTAGCAGACCGCGACCGTGGACGCCTCAATTGAGCGAGGAAGCAGACCTACAGGGGTCGCCGGGGAAGGCGCGCAGTCCGCCCTAAGCGGGCGTCAGTCGAGAGGCGCTGGCAGGCCATCGCGAAGGGCAAGAAGCAGACCTGCCTATCAAGGCGGTGACGATTGAGGTCGAGAACAAGGCTGCGCTCGGCGGAAGCCCATCCAGGTAATCGCCATTCCTTCTTCAACTTTCACACCGCGTCCTCAAATTAGCGGTCCCGCTCGCCAGCGTATCCGTCAATCTTCATCTCTCCGGACCGGAGGAATCCAAGGAAATCTATTCCCCTGTATACGCAAGTGTGGTAAATGCTTAATAATATTAGTTAATCGCGTATGCCCCGTTCAGTTGTTGGCCCCTCGATCACGGCACGCAAATCGGCGAACGACTTGATTGCATGTTCTGCATT
>NZ_JBKQOT010000276.1:0-7021 GCF_052145395.1 Roseiarcus sp. | reverse complement strand
TGCCGTGCCGATCCGCGGCTCCATCCCGCTGTTCATGGCCGCCGCGGCGCTGCAGCTCTACGCGACCACGGCGCTGGGGATCGCCTTGGCGACCTTGGCCGAATCCATGCCCCAGTTCGCGCTGCTTCTCGTTCTCACGCTGCTCCCCATGCAATTGCTGTCGGGCGCAGCGACGCCGCGGGAAAGCATGCCGCAGATCGTTCAGACCGTCATGCTGGCCGCGCCGGACACGTACTTCGTCATGCTGGCGCAGGCGATCGTCTTTCGCGGCGCCGGCGTCGACATCGTCTGGCCCCAGTTTCTTGCCCTCTTCGGCCTCGGAACGGTGCTGTTTGCTTTCGCATTGTGGCGCTTTCGCAAGGTTCTGAGGTGACGACCCGGCAGTCCGCCGCACGTCGGGCTCGACGCTGGAAAAGGCGTAGTCTATGGCTGGGCTCGCCATGAATGACCTCGCCCAATCCATCCGCACCATCCCGGACTACCCGAAGCCCGGAATCCTGTTTCGCGACATCACCACCTTGCTTGGCGATGCGCGCGCCTTCCGGCGAGCGGTGGACGAGCTCGTCCAGCCCTGGGCGGGGGAGAAGATCGAGAAGGTGGCGGGCATCGAGGCGCGCGGCTTCATCCTCGGCGGCGCGGTCGCCCATCAGCTCTCGGCCGGCTTCGTGCCGGTGCGCAAGAAGGGCAAGCTGCCGCACGTCACCGTGTCGATCGCCTATTCGCTCGAATACGGCGTCGACCAGATGGAGATGCACCAGGACGCGGTGAAGCCCGGGGAGCGGGTGATTCTGGTCGACGACCTGATCGCCACCGGCGGCACGGCGGTCGGCGCCGTGAAGCTTCTGCGCAAGCTCGGCGCGGACGTGGTCGCCGCCTGCTTCGTCATCGACCTTCCCGATCTCGGGGGCGCGAAGAAACTCGCCGAGCTGAATGTGCCCGTGCGTGCGCTGATGGCGTTCGAGGGGCATTGAGGCGTTCCAGACGCGGTCCGCGATCGCGGCTACAGTGGGCCGCGTCGACCCAAACACAATCTGAACGACCAGCGGCCCGAGCGGGCAGGCGTTCCCGCGTCGCGTTCGGCGAACCGAAGGGCTCGTATCGTTGGCGGCGAATCCCCTCGTTTCGGCGATGGAATCGACGGCCGAAAACAATGTCGCAGTCGCTCCAATCCGACGGTTTTCGCCGAGGAAGAAGGCGCGCGCGATCGAGACCGCCTGATCACGTTTCGAGGGTTCGGATTGAGTTTCCTGCTCGATACTCACGTCTTTCTCTGGTTGGACGCCGGCTCGCCTCGCATGTCATACAGGACCCGCGCCTCGTATTGGGCGCCGATGAAGACGCCTATATCAGCACCGCATCGTTCTGAGAGATCGCGATCAAACGGCGCGATGGGAAACGGATCTACGACGGCGCCGGGCGAACGGCGGTCGCCGACGCCGGATTCGTCGAACTCGACATGAACGCCGCCGACGCCGAAACGGCCGGCGGACTCGAGCCGTCGCGATCCCTTCGATCGCATGCTGGTCGCGCAATGCCGGAACCGTTCGATGACCCTTGTGACGGCCGACGCGAAGCTGCGGACACGAGACGATATCGCCATCTTGTGGGCGGGATGATCGCCGAACGTGGGCGAGGCCCAAACAAACCAACAGACGGCGCGTCGCCTCTGCCCGGTCCTGCGGAACGGGCAGATGCGCCATTGACAAGCCGGCCCCTGGCGGGACAAACCCTCGCGCCCCGCAAGAACCTCAGGGAACTCCATGACCGACGTTAAGCTTCAGACGCTGATCGAACAGGCCTGGGAGAAACGCGCCGCGATCAATCCGCAGACGACCGGGGACGTGCGCGAGGCGGTTGAGATGGCGCTCGAGGCGCTCGACGCCGGCAAGGCGCGGGTGGCGGAGAAGATCCCCGGCGCTACGGGTCCGAACTCCTGGAAGGTCAACCAGTGGCTGAAGAAGGCGGTGCTGCTCTCCTTCCGCCTCAACGACAACGTGATCATCGGCGGCGGCCCGGGCGAGGCCACCTGGTGGGACAAGATCCCGTCAAAGTTCGCCGGCTGGGGCGAAAACCGCTTTCGCGAGGCGGGCTTCCGCGCCGTGCCGGGCGCGATCGTGCGCCGCTCGGCCTTCGTCGCCCGCGACGTCGTGCTGATGCCGAGCTTCGTCAACATCGGCGCCTACGTCGATTCCAAGACCATGGTCGACACCTGGGTGACCGTCGGCTCCTGCGCCCAGATCGGCAAGAGCGTGCATCTGTCCGGCGGCGTCGGGATCGGCGGCGTGCTCGAGCCGCTGCAGGCCAATCCGACCATCATCGAGGACGACTGCTTCATCGGCGCGCGCTCCGAGATCGTCGAAGGGGTCATTGTCGGCGAGGGCTCGGTGGTGTCGATGGGCGTGTTCATCGGCGCCTCGACCAAGGTTGTCGACCGGGCGACCGGCAAGGTCTACGTCGGCTATGTGCCGCCCTATTCGGTGGTGGTCTCCGGCTCCCTGCCGGGAAAGCCGCTGCCCGATGGCAGCCCCGGCCCGTCGCTCTACTGCGCCGTGATCGTGAAGACAGTCGACGCCCAGACGCGGGCCAAGACGGGGATTAACGAGCTTTTGAGGGAGTGAGCGGTCCTTCGCCCTGCGAAGCGGGGCGAAGGTGACCGACGAAGTCGGCCCGATGAGGGGCGGCGCTAACGATTAAAGGTTGGCGCAGCCCCTCACCCCAACCCTCTCCCCGCAAGCGGGGCGCGGGAGTCGCGCGCCGCGTAATCAATTGATTTTCGTTCGTTTTTTCAATATTTCTCTTTTCCAGAAACAAATCCTTGCGCTCTTCCGCCGGATAGGGCATTGTTGGTCGATGTCGAGGAATGCGCATCAGGGCGCCCTCGGCCTCTCCCCGCGCCGACGTCTTCGAACTCCGCCGCTCGCCCATGCGCCGGAGCGATCCCGCGCGTCCCCTCCCCTTTTCCCGAGAGCGCTCCCATGATCGAATCCGACGCGGCCCCGAAAATCCCGCTCCATCGCGCCCGGCGCATGCTCGCCGCCCTGCTCGGCGGCGTCAGTCCCGACGCCATCGGCGCCGAGGAGAACCTTCCGACCCAGGCGGTCGAGCAGGCGCTCGGCGACGAGCTTGGCCGGCGCTGGGCGCCCACCGTCGCCCAGTTTGCAAAGATCCAGATCGCCCGCCTCGAAAGCTACCGCCTGCCGCTCATGGACCGGGTCGAGGCCGGAGAGCTCGCGGCCGTCGACCGCGCGCTGAAAATTCTCGACCGGCTCGACCGCTACCACGGGTTCCATCGCGCGAGCCCCGCGCCCGAGCCCTACGGCGAAGCGCACCGCGAGCGGCTGCTCGCCAAACTCAACGCCGCCGCCGCCAACCTCGCCGGCGACGACGCCGAAGACCGCCGCGACACATGACCGGCGCGGCGACGGAGGCCCCGGACGGAGAGGTTCGGGCGCCGATCCGACGGATCGGCGACCTCCTCAGGCTCAGCCTCGACGAACGCGCGCGCATCCTCGCGACGATGACGGACAGGGACTGCGAGCAGATTCTCTGCGACTGGAACCTCCGGGCCCGTCCCGACCAGGAGCCGCCGCCGGGCGACTGGATCGTCTGGCTGATCCTCGCCGGACGCGGCGCGGGCAAGACGCGCGCCGGCGCCGAGGCGGTGCGGCGCTGGTCGTGGAGTTTTCCGTTCGTGAACCTGATCGGCCCGACCGCCGACGACGTGCGCGACGTGATGGTGCTCGGCGAGTCGGGCATCCTCGGCTGTTGCCGCAGCGAGGAGCGCCCGCGCTACCTCGCCTCGGCGGGACGGCTCGAATGGCCGAACGGCGCGGTCAGCCAACTCTTCTCCGCCGAGGAGCCCGACCGCTTGCGGGGCAACCAGCACATGAAGCTGTGGTGCGACGAGCTGGCCGCGTGGCGCCGCGCCGAGGCGTTCGACCAGGCGATGCTCGGCCTCAGGCTCGGCGCCCGGCCGCAGATGATCGTCACCACCACGCCGCGCCCGACGCGGATCGTCAAGGCGCTCGCCGCGGACAACGATACGATCGTCACCCACGGCTCGACCTTCGACAACCGCGGACACCTCGCGCGCGCTTTCTTGAAGCGCATCGCCAGGCGCTACGAGGGCCGCGTCATCGGGCGGCAGGAGCTGTTCGCCGAGATCGTCGAGGAGACGCCCGGCGCCTTGTGGACGCGGGCGCTGATCGAGCGCCAGCGCGTCGCCCCCGAGGCGAGCCCACGGGAATTCGTCGAGGTCGTGGTCGCCATCGATCCGCCGGCGCGCTCGGGCGCCAAAGCCGACGAATGCGGCCTCGTCGTCGCGGGCAAAGCGGCCGACGGACGGCTCTACGTGCTCGCGGACCTCACGAGCCAGGGCGACAGCCCGGCCGGCTGGGCGGCTCGCGCGGGCGCCGCCGATCGCGGCTTCGGCGCGAACCGCGTCGTGGCCGAGATCAACAACGGCGGCGAGATGGTGACGGAGGTGTTGCGCCAGGCCGAGCCGCACCTGCCGGTGCGCACGGTGACCGCGACGCGCGGCAAATTCCTGCGCGCCGAGCCGGTCGCCGCGGCCTACGAACGCGGGCTCGTGTTCCACGCCGGCGTGTTTCCCAAGCTCGAGGACCAGCTCTGCGCGCTGACCCCGGACTTCGACCGCCGCTCTGGCCCCTCCCCCGACCGCGCCGACGCCCTGGTCTGGGCGGTCGCCGACCTTTTGGGGCTCGACCGGCCGAGTTCGGGCATGATGGATTACTGGGCGGGGCGGTCGCTATAGACGCGATCGCTGATCGCACATGCCGCGTTGTAGGGCGCGGTCGCCGGCCGCGGCTACAGGCTACCTCCGTCCCGGAATATCGCTCGCCGCCACCGCGTGGAGGTTTGCGCCCATCTTGCGGTTGAACGCCTCGGCGTCGATCTGGGCGTTGACCGCGACCGTCTTGTCGTCGCGTGCGCTCGGACATTGCACGTCGGCGCCTGCTGCGCCGAGGCGTTCGACCGCGCTCTTGAACGCGCCCTCCAGTTTCTCGCGATCGCTCCCGCTCTGGAACACGTCGGTGATCCAGACCTCCGCCCCGCTCTGAGCCGCGGCCACGCAGAAGGTCCAGCGCGGTGCAGCGCACACGGCCCCCGGCAGGCTGACGAGCAGAGCGGCGAGGGCCAGCCCGCGCATGAATGTCTCCAACGAACGGCGGACCCGCGCCTTAGCACGCCAATCCCTAACGTAAGGCGAAGCGGTTGCTTCAAACCCTTCATTGTAGCCGCGCTCGCCGAGCGCGACGGCGCGGCTTCTGGGCCGTCCTCCCCGGAACCGCCTTCGGACATCCTTTTTGACCGCGCCTACAACCACCAAGGAACCCCGCATGTCGGACGCCGTCGAACGCCCGCTGACCCCGAACGTCTTCGCCCGCCTTGCCGAGGCGACGCGCTACGCCATCACCGGCGTGTCGCCGCAATCGTGGTTCGGCCCCCAGCAGCCGCTTGAGCCGCAGGCGCCGCCCGACGTGAAGGGGCGGCAGTTCGACTATCCGTTCGGCGCCAACCTCAACTATGTCCCGCGCTCGGAGGGCGGGATCTCGTTTGCGGAGCTGCGCGCGCTCGCCGACGCGTTGCCGCTGCTGCGCGCCGTCATCGAGACGCGCAAGGACCAGGTGGCGGCGCAGAACTTTTCGGTTCGCGCCCGGGCGCGGGCGAACGTGCCGGACGAGTCCGCCCGGATCGACAGGGCGCTCGCCTTTCTCGCCCGTCCCGACCGGCGCCGCTTGTTCGGCGACTGGCTGCGCATGCTGCTCGAAGACCTCTTGGTGATCGACGCGGCGACGATCTATCCGCGCTACGACCGCGCTGGAAAACTCTATGCCCTCGACGTGATCGACGGGGCGACGATCAAGCCGTTGATCGGCGAGGACGGGCGCGCGCCCGAGCCGCCCGACCCGGCCTACCAGCAAGTGCTGCACGGCGTCCCGGCCGCCGATTTTTCGGCCGACGAGCTTCTGTACCTGCCGCGCAACGTCCGCGCCCACCGGCTCTACGGGATGAGCCCGGTCGAGCAGGTGGCGCTGACGGTCAACATCGCGCTCCGGCGCGAGGCCGCGACGCTGGAGTACTATCGCGCGGGCTCCTCGCCCGACGCCTTCGCCACTCTGCCGAAGGAATGGACGAGCCAGATCCGCCAGTTCCAGGACTATTTCGACGCGCTGATGAGCGGCAATTCCGCGCGGCGGCGGATGCTGAAATTCATGCCATCCGACTTCAAGCTGATCGAAGCCCGCCAGCCGCCGCTGAAGGACCTGTACGACGAATGGCTGGCGCGGGTGATCTGCTACGCCTTCTCCGTCCCCGCCACGCCTTTCGTCGCCCAGGTCAACCGGGCGACGAGCGAGACGATGCGCATGCAGGCGACCCAGGAAGGCCTCGTGCCGCTGAAAACCTGGATCAAGAGCGCGCTCGACCAGGTTCTTCAGGTTTGCATGGGTGAGCCGAGCCTCGAATTCGTCTGGGTCGGCGATGACTCGATCGACCCGTTGCAGCAGGCGCAGACGCTGCAGATTCTGGTCTCGGCCGGCATCAAAACGCGCGAGGAGGCGCGGGCGGAGCTGGGGCTGGGAGGGGACGGGGCGAAGGCGGGAACGCCGGGGCTGGGGAAGTACAAATCACAACTATGACGAGCAGGGTCGGGTCGCGACGGCGGCCGACGCGGCCGTAGCGCCAAGCGGCCGCAAGCCACGAACTATTGGTCCGGCAGCGTCAATTCCCGTCCGGCCTGACAGGGTGATCTTGCGGTAGACCGCGCAGGGGCCCAGGGCGCGCTCGGAGCCGTTGTTGGTGGATGCTGAAGTTTATGCCGTCCGACTTCAGGCTGATCGAAGCCCGCCGGCCGCCGCTGAAGGACCTGTACGACGAGTGGCTCGCCCGGTGGTTGGCTCACGCCTTCGATCCGTCCGTTCTCAAGGTTTCTACAAAAACAAAAAATCATCAATCGTGATTCTGAATTTCCTTGACCGCTTACTCGCGCTTCCGAATC
>NZ_JBKQOT010000275.1:0-3254 GCF_052145395.1 Roseiarcus sp. | reverse complement strand
TCGGTGCGGCCCGCGCCGACGAGACCGAAGAGGCCCGTGATTTGGCCGGCGAAGACGGAGAGCGAATTGTTCTTGACCATCGGCGCCATCTTGAGGTTTTGCACCGTAAGGACCCGGTCGCCGGCTTTGCGGACAGTCGCTTTGCGCACGCCATAGAGCGTGTGGGACAGATCGCGGCCGACCATCGCCTGAACGATGCGCGCGCGGTCGAACTTCGAGGCGTCGTCGGTGACCACCTTCTTGCCGTCGCGCAGAACGGTGATCCGATCTGCAAGGCTCAGCGCCTCCTCGAGAGCGTGCGAGATGAAGATGATCGACACGCCGCGCTTCTTCAGGTCGCGCACGAGGTCGAAGAAGTATTTCTTCTCCTCGGGCGTGAGCGTCGCGGTCGGCTCGTCGAAAATGATCACCTTGGCCTTGTGCAGCACCGCACGGGCGATCTCGACCATCTGCTTCTTCGCCGCGCCAAGCGCGCCGACCGTCGTCGTGGGCGCGACGTCGAAGTTCAGCGACTGCAGGAACTGTTGCGCGGCGATGTAGATGCCGCGCAGGCGATTGTAGAAGCGCTCCTGGCCGAGGAAGAGGTTCTGCGCGACCGTCATTGTCGGCACGAGGCTGTTCTCCTGGACCACCATCGCGACGCCGAGGTGGCGTGCCTCTAGCGGCGACTGCGGCGAGGCCGTGACGCCGTCGATTGTCATCGTTCCGGAGGACAGCGTCACGACCCCCGCCATGACCTTGGCCAATGTCGACTTGCCGGCGCCGTTCTCGCCGACCAGCGCATGGATCTCTCCTCGTCTCAGATCGAAATCGACGCCATCGATAGCGGGGACGCCGGCGTAGAGCTTGGTCGCCTTGGAAAGCGACAGGACGACGTCGTCGCTCATGCGCCGAACTCCTTGTCGAGCGGAGCGATGGGAAGCCTCAGGATCCGCCCTGGGCCCTTGGCGATCATGACGAGTGCGCCGTCGCGTTCGACGGCGGCGACGACGCCGTGGTTGGTCCCGTCGACGCGGCTGTGCAGCGAATAAAGCGGCGCGCCGCTCGCGTCGAGGCGGATGACGAGGCCATAGGAGCGCGGCGGCGCCCAGGGTTTGATGACGCCCATCGTCTTGATATGCGCGCCCTGAAGCGGCTCCTTGAACGACAGGCCCGAGCGCAGACGCGGGACGACCCAGTATTCCGGGTCGATCTCCGACATCATGCGCTCGCGATAGGCCGGCTCCCGCAGAATGAACTCGACCAGCAGGCTTCTTGCGACGAACGCCGTCAGCCAATAACCGCCGCCGGACGCCGGCGACAGACGCGACGGATAGACGGGCAGATGAGGCAGCACGATTTTCGTCGATCCGTCCCTCGCCACTGCGATGAGACGATGCATCCAGCTCTCGCTGACAAGAACGACGTCGCCCGTCGCGCGTGCGCCGAACGCGTAGCCCAGGCCGCTGGTCAGCGTCTTCATCGATCCGGCCGCCGGATCGAGCATGAGGACGCGGCCGCTGCGCCCGCGCTCCAACAGGTCCCAGGCCCACTGCTCGACGCCGCGCGTGGCGGAGCCGTCGGTCGCGATCAGCTCGCCGTCCGCCCCCGGCGCGAGCGCGTTGACCGCGGTGAGGTCGGTCGCGAAGACAGCGTAAGCCTTCGCGGCCGAAGGCTCTGAGAATATGCGGACTTCCCGTCCGGCAAGCGCCACGGCGAGACCGTCGTTGGGCAACACGGCGAGCGCCGAGATCGGTCGGTCAAAGCTGCGCACTTCGGTCGCGGCGGTTCCGTCGAGCAGCACGAGCCTCGGTCCGTCGGCGAGATAGATCTTGTGGCCGTCCGTCGCGAGATCCTCCGGCGCGGCGCATTCAAGGATCGTCTCGGCCGCCTCCAACTTCTGATTCGGTTTCAACGCGCCGTCGAATGAAGGGACGGCGATAGTGGCGTCCCTGCGTCCAAGAAAGCGGCTCCAGAAGTCTCGGATCGCGCCAATCACGGGAGGCGTCCCCAGCGTTTCTCGTATTGGACAAAATTCGGATCGGCGCCGTCGAGCTTGTAGCGACCGATGCGATTGTTGGCGAGCCCCCCGAGGTAGAGATAGCCGCGATGCTCGCGCATGGACGTGATCATCGGATGGTTGACGCCGTGGAGATCCCAGTACGAGTCGAGGATCTTGCCCTTTTCATTGAACTTCACGACGCAGCCGGTGTTGATGTTGGGGAACAGCCATTCATCGACCGGCAGCCGTTTGGCCATGCGGGTCCGGAATGCAGGCATGCGCCAGGCGAGGTCGAGCGAGGGGCTGCGCATGCCGACGAGGGCGAGCCAGTAATTGCCGTCGGAGGCCAGATTAATGTTGTCGGGATAGCCGGGCAGGTTGTCCATGACGACTTCGGTCCGGCCCTTCTTCGGCCCCTCAAACCAGTAGCGCTTGATCGAGCAGCCGAAGGTCTCGGCAAACAGGATCGACTGCCTGTCGCTCGCGACGCAGATGCCGTTCGTGAACTTGAGGCCGCGCACAGCAGTCTGGGTTTTGCCCGTGTTCGTGTCGTAGCAGATGATCCGCCCGTTGCCGCGAGCCTCGAGCCCGTCGACCGGCCATTCGTCCATCTCATAGCGGATCGTCGCCTCGGAGAAGAAGATGAGGCCGTCGTCGGTGATGTCGAGGTCGTCGGCGAGCCTCAGACGGCTGTCGTCGTTGACCGAGAGCCAGCTGCGGTTCGTCTCGTCGGTCGCCTTCCCGACGGTCCCGTCCGGCGCAATGCAGTAGAGGCCCATGCCGCCGATGCAGATGTAAAGGTTGTCGCTGCGGTCGAAGGCCATGCCGAGCGGCTGGCCGCCGATATGGGCGAACACCTCCATCCTCTGATAGTCCGGCGCAAAGAAGCGGATCACGTCGCCGTGGCGCGAGCCGGCGTAGAGGTTGTCGTTGCGGTCGAGGATGACGTCCTCGGGCGCCTCGATTCGGCCGAGACCGATCAGTTCGACGTCGCGAAGCCTGTCGTTCTGCTCGAACGGTCCGCCCTTCCCGATTTCGGTCGGCGGGGAAGGCGGCAGGTCGTGGTAGGTCGGGCTGACGTAGACCTTGCTGATGATACGCGTGCGGTTCTTCTGCCAGCGGATGTCGATCATCGCGGCGAGCAGCAGGATCGCGGCGAGCGCCATGCGGTTGACGCCGCCGCGCGCGTTCAGCGTGGTCAGCCCGAGAGCAGTGCTCCAAGCTGCCCAAGCCAACCGCAAAGATACAAAAGCCGATTGAAAATGTGTGGCTG
>NZ_JBKQOT010000274.1:0-3720 GCF_052145395.1 Roseiarcus sp. | reverse complement strand
ATCGACGTATTTTATACCGGAGACGAAGGAGGCATAATCTGTTGCCTCGATATCGGCGGCCCACAAACCCAGAGCGCCAATCTAGTCTCAATAACCCACCTCGGATTCCATCGTAATACGCCCCTGTCGCGAGAGATCGACCAATACCAACGCCATAGAATTAAGAAGATAAAGCAACAGAACGACCGCGGATACTAACTATCTCCCAGCCCTTGGGCTGGTTCGCGCCCACAAACCCATGCTATCCCAGTTCTCGCGAGACCGCTCAACAGGACTATGAGGCGCGATTTGGCAAGCCGAAATCCTAACCGACCGACTCCCGAGGAAAGCGATTGCGTGCTGCTCGACCAACGTCTTCGCCGATCTCGGCTATCCGGACGCGGAAGAGCGGCAGACGAAGCCCCGGCTCGCTCTCGCGATCAACGAGATCGTCGCCTCCAAGCGCCTCACGCTGACCGAGGCGGCCGCGCGTCTCGGCGTCGGACAGCCGAAGATTTCGGCGCTGGTGTGCTATCGGCTCGACGGATTCTCGGTCGAGCGCCTGATGACGTTCCTCACTGCGCTCGATCGTGACGTGGAGATGACGATCAAGAAAAAGCCTCGCTCGCGACCGACCGGCCGCGTCCTCGTGAATGCAGCCTGAGGTCGTCCAATGAAGGCCGGCGAGTTGCTCATTGACGAGAGCGAGATCGTCGAGACGTTCGTCCGCGCCTCGGGCCCCGGCGGGCAGAACGTCAACAAGGTCGCGAGCGCGGTCGAATTGCGGTTCGACGCCCGCCGCAGCCCGAGCCTGCCCAACGACGTCGCCGCCCGCCTCATCAGGCTCGCCGGCGCGCGCGCCACCCAGGACGGCGTCATCGTCATCTTCGCCCAGCGCTTTTCCAGCCAGCCGCGCAACCGCGAGGACGCCCGCGACCGCCTTGCCGCGCTGCTCATGAAGGCGCAGGAGCGGGAGAAGCCGCGGCGGCCGACCAAGCCGACCCGCGCCTCAAAAATCCGCCGCCTCGAAGAAAAGAGCCGGCGGGGCGGGA
Source organism: Roseiarcus sp. (assembly GCF_052145395.1). Taxonomy (NCBI): domain Bacteria; kingdom Pseudomonadati; phylum Pseudomonadota; class Alphaproteobacteria; order Hyphomicrobiales; family Roseiarcaceae; genus Roseiarcus; species Roseiarcus sp. Next base: position 2,689 of record NZ_JBKQOT010000274.1, on the reverse strand, counting down.
TCAAGGCACTGAGAGGGAAGGCGGATTCGGACTGAGCATCCCATGAACGTCACCGTGCTGGCTTTTGGCTCTCGTGGCGACGTCCAGCCGGCGGTTGCGCTCGCGGCGGCCTTGGCCTTGCACGGCCATGCGACGAGCCTCGTTGCGCCCAGGAATTTCGCCGCGCTCGCCACCCGATACGGCGTCGGCTTCCGCGCGATGCCGATTGATATGGTCGAGGAGCTTCGCGCGCCCGAGACCGAGGCGCTGTTTGCGGGCGGCGGCAATCCGGTCGCTCTCGTCCGCTGGTCGCTTCAGATGATCCGCAGAACTGGCGGCGGAATCGCGTCCGCGGTTCTGGAGGGCGCAGAAGACGCCGACCTCATGGTCGCCACCGCGCTCATGGGACCGTTCGGCGCCCTGCTCGCGAAACGGCTTGAGGTTCCATGCGTCCACGCGTGGTGGGCGCCGGCGCTGGCGGCCCGCGACTTTCTGTTCGCAGCCAGTGAGACCGCCCCGCCACGACTGCCCGGCTGGGCGAACCGCGCCCTGTTCCATGGCTTGGAGCAGGGGATGTGGCTCGCGATGCGTCCGGCGTATCGCCCCGCATGCAAGATCTGTGGGCTGCCGCCGCCGCCTTTTGCGCCGCCGCTCAGGCGCGCGATCGGGCATGGCGAGACGCTGCTTCTCGCCTACAGCGAGGCCCTGTTGCCGCGCAGCCGCGAGTGGCCCGCCAATGTTGAGGTGACCGGCTGGTGGTTTCTCGACGACCGCGCCAATTGGACGCCGCCGCCGGAGCTCGAGCGCTTTCTCGCCGACGGTCCGATCCCGATCTATGTCGGCTTCGGCAGTATGGCGCTCTTCGACCGCGATGCGTCGCTCGACGCGGTCCTCGCTGCCGTCGCGCGGGCCGGCGCGCGCGCGGTCGTCAGCGCCGGATGGGGTGGACTCGCGCGCAACGACCTGCCGCCCTCCATCTTCGCGCTCGACGAGGCGCCGCACGACTGGCTCTTTCCCCGTATGGCGGCGATCGTCCATCACGGAGGCGCCGGGACGACGGGCGCCGCGCTAAGAGCCGGCAAGCCGTCCGTCGTCACCCCCTTCATCACCGACCAGCACGCCTGGGCGCGGCTCCTCTTCGCGCGCGGGCTAGCCCCGGCGCCGTTGCCGCACCGCGCGCTGACCGCCGATGCGCTGGCCGCGGCGATCAGGACGGCGCTGAGCGACAACGCTATGCGCGAACGCGCCGCCGCAATCGGCGCAACTGTGCGCGCCGAGAACGGACTCGCCAATGCGGTCGCCGCGATCGAACGGTCGGCCCCGCGATAAGGCGCGTGCGCCACCCAGGGTTGCCGCGTCGACGAAGGGCGCCGCGAGAGCCAGACTAGCCGTCAAAGCCTGACACTCGGCGCCCGGCGTGGAACGCCGCAAAAAGGGCGGATTGCAGGCAATCGAAGCCGACCCCATTGGATGGCGGGAGTGCGCAAAGAGCGGTCGTTCGCAGACGGCTTGGCGAACGATTAACATCCGGCCCTTTGCCTTCCGGTCGATCCCGGTACGGGAGGAGAGCGCTATGAGCGGCCGTCCCGTGAAAGACGCGTCGAAGGCGTCAGTGTTGCACCAAGAGAGAACCCAAGCAGGTGTTTCTTGACCACGTAATCCCGAAGGCAGCAAGAAGCTATGCAGGGCGTGCGGTTGGCGAAGACATATTTCGTAGGAAGGACCCGGCGTCTTCCGAGTTGGCATATGTTAATATGGTGTCAATTGTTCACACCGCTTCCACTCCGCTCCGCACAGGTATAAGTCCAGCACTCCTACCGCACGCGCAGCGGTGTCTAACTCGCAAAGGTCTTTTGTGATGGTTTTCGGCGGAGTCGCTCCAAGAGATCGAGAATATCTCTTCGTCGACGGAGGATGCCTCCGGTCAAGCGTCAGGACTATTTGCCGCGATCTATTCAATGACGAGAACGAGTACCAACCCTATATCCCGACTATGGCAGGTGGGGAGTACGATAAGATCTTTTACTATGATGCCGTTCCAGGCAAAGAGCACGGAGAAGCCCAAGCCACCTACGAGGCGCGTGTTCAGGGAGACCACGATCGATTTGCGCAGATTCAGGCGCTCGATCGTGTCCACGTTGCCCTTGGGAAAATTGTTGGGGCCGATAGGCGGCAAAAGGGCGTCGACGTTCAACTGGCAGTCGACATGATGACGCACGCCTTTCGGGGCAACATAACGCGGGCGACGCTGTTCGCAGGAGATGCCGATTTCCTTCCGCTTATTAGAGCCTTAGTCGGCGAGGGGCTGCATGTAACTCTCTGGCATCCACCTCAAGCGAACGCTGATTTAAAGGGCGCGGCGGATAGCACGCGCCTGTTCGATTTCAAGGCCCACTACAACTGCTTAACTGCTGATGGCAAGCGGCCGGCGTTTTGCAACGGCACATCCGGCAGTATAATTGGTGGCGGTCAGGCGGTCTCACCCCTGCCGGCGTAAACAACGTTGTGACCATAGGCGAATACAGATTTTCAGGCCGTTGGCAAGGTGGCACGCTGCAAGTCTGGCGTGGTGGTCCAGGAAACACTTGGTCTTACATAAATCTCGAAGCACCTAGCGCAAGCTTGACACGGGCCATAAAGGTGTTTGACGCAATCAACAACTGGAACATTGAAGCCACGGGTAGTGAGTGGATCGAGACCTAGTATTTGG
>NZ_JBKQOT010000273.1:0-24842 GCF_052145395.1 Roseiarcus sp. | reverse complement strand
GCGCCAAGATGGCGAAAATCCATTGGCATCCGAAGAAACAGGAGGCGTATCCCGGTCAACCAATGGTGCCAGGTGCCCAGTATAACGCCGATTTCATGGTGAAGGACAGCAAGAGGTTCGCAGACAGCGGCGGATGGGGATATGCCGAGTTCGAGTACGACCTTGCGTCCGAGACATTCAGGCCCGGCGACACATCGGACTCGCCACCGCAAGAGCACGACGCCAAGTGCGGATTCGCGTGCCACACCGTCGTGGCGACAAAAGATTATGTCTTCACGGCCTACCCGAAGCGGTGAAGGCGCGGCTGCCCTGGGGCTGAAGCGACCGCCCGCGCGTCTTGTGCTGCGGGGGCCCTCTACGGGGCGGCGCTTAGGGCCGGCGAGGCGGCCGTCAGGTGATGAAGTGCGCCCGCGTAGAGTAGCGCCAATCTCGGCGTGGTCCATTTATTCTGCGTCTTGATCCCTTCGCGTTCCTGGCGGCGGCGAGCGTCGCCTCACTAGAGGGAACAGCAATGTCCAAAGCGTTAACGGAACCCACGCGGCGTGATCTCCTTGCCGCCGCCGCGGCTGCCAGCGCTTCAAGCGGATTTTCATACGCTGCTCGCGCGGCCTCCGAAGCGTCCGAAGAAGACGCGATCCGACCCTTCCGGGTCGACGTCCCCGAGGACGACCTCGTCGACCTCCGTCGGCGCATCGCGATCACCCGCTGGCCCGATCGGGAGACGGTCGGTGACGAATCCCAGGGCGTGCAGCTTACCTCAATTCAGGAGATCGCTGGCTATTGGGCGACGGACTACGATTGGCGCAAGTGTGAGGCGAAGCTGAACGCCTTGCCGCAGTTCATCACCACGATCGACGGGCTCGACATTCATTTCATTCACGTTCGCTCAAAAAATGAAAACGCCCTGCCGCTCATCGTCACACACGGCTGGCCCGGTTCCGTCATCGAGCAGCTAAGAATCATCGATCCGCTGACCAATCCAACGGAGCATGGCGCGAGCGCCTCGGACGCCTTCCATCTGGTGATCCCCTCCATCCCGGGGTACGGGTTCTCGGTCAGGCCGACCATGACCGGATGGGGGCTGGATCGAACTGCGCGGGCCTGGGTCACGCTGATGAAGCGCCTCGGCTACACACGATTCGCGGCGCAGGGCGGCGATCTGGGCGCAGGCATTTCGGAGGTGATGGCGCTGCAGGCGCCGCCAGAGCTCCTGGGCATCCACGTCAATCTACCAGGAACCATTCCTTCCGACATCGCAAAGGCGCTCCAGGCGGGGGATCCGCCGCCGGCCGATCTCTCGGCCGATGAACGGCGCGCCTACATGCAGCTCCAGGTCTTGGCCAAGCGGCGCGCCTACGCAGTCATGATGGCGACGCGGCCACAGACGCTCTATGGATTGGCGGATTCGCCGGTCGGCCTGGCGGCCTGGCTTCTTGACCACGGCGACGGTTATGGCCAGCCGGCTGCGGCGATCATTTCGGCTGCGCTCGGGCGTACGATCAACGGGCATGCCGCAGACGGCCTCACCCGCGACGACATTCTCGACGACATCACGCTCTACTGGTTGACCAACACGGCGATTTCGGCGGCCCGCTTCTATTGGGAGAGCAGCAAATTCAACCTTTATAACGCCGTCAACGTCTCCATCCCGGCCGCGGTCACCGTGTTTCCCGGCGAGAACTACCAAGCTCCACGGAGTTGGGCGGAGCGAGCATATCACAAGCTTATCTACTTCAACGAGGCGGAAAAGGGCGGCCACTATGCCGCCTGGGAGCAGCCGGAAATCCTTTCCGCGGAGGTCCGAGCGGGGTTCCGGTCTCTACGCTAGAGCGGTGAGCGTGGGGCGCCCCTTGCTTTCCACACGATTCTCCGCTGTAAAGTTCGTGGAAGATCGGAGAAGCCCCATGCGACTTCTGGCCCTCATCGGCGCCCTCGCCGTCATCGTCGCCATCGCCGCCGCAATCTTCTTTTTCGGCGGCTTCTGGAGCGTCGCCGAAAACCAAGACGACCCCGGAATCGTAAGTTGGGCGCTCGCCAGCGTCCGCGGCGCCTCGGTCGCCCGGCACGCAACCGAAGCCCCGCCCGCCAATCTCGACGAACCCGCAACGGCTGAGGCCGGCGCCCGTGTCTATTCCACGATCGGCTGCGTCAACTGCCACGGCGGCCCCGGCGTCAAATGGGCCAAGTTCTCGGAAGGCCTGAAGCCGGTCCCCGCCGATCTCGCCGCGATGGCGAAGGAGCGGACCCCATCGGAGCTCTTCTGGGTGATCAAGAACGGCGTCAAGTTCACCGGCATGCCGAGCTTCGGCTTGGCTGGCGCGTCGGACCAGGACATCTGGTCCATCGTCGCCTTCGTTCGGAAACTGCCGACCGTGACCGAAGCTGACTACAAGACGTGGACCACCTCGCCTTAGCCGACATCCGCCAGTCGAGGTCGCCCATCGCAATTCTGACCTGCGCCGGGAGGAATTCCCCGCGCTATTCCGCCGCCTTGACGGCCGGATTGTTCGGGTGGGCCGTCCAGGCGAGCGGCGGGCGGTCATAGGGAAGACCTGTGCGCGGATCGACGCCATGCGTCTTGTGGTCGAGCGTGATACAGTTCTCGACCGGGCAGACGAGGACGCAGAGGTTGCAGCCGACGCATTCGGCCTCGTTGATCTCGAACGTCCGTCCGCCGTCGAGCTTGGCGAAAATCGCCTGATGTGACGCATCCTCGCAGACGATGTGGCACCGGCCGCACTTGATGCAGAGGTCCTGGTCGATTCGCGCCTTGGCGACGAAGTTCAGGTTCAGGTGCTGCCAGTCGGTGATCGAGGGGACGGCGCGGCCGCGGAAGTCGTCGATCGTGGCGTAGCCCTTGCGGTCCATGTAGGCCGATAGCCCGGTCGCCATCTCCTGCACGACCTTGAATCCATAGGTCATCGCCGCGGTGCAGACCTGCACGGTTCCTGCGCCGAGCGCGATGTATTCGGCCGCGTCGCGCCAGGTGGTGACGCCGCCGATCGCCGAGATCGGCAGGCCGGCGAGCGAAGGGTCGCGCGCGATTTCCGCCACCATGGCGAGCGCGATCGGCTTCACCGCGGGGCCGCACATACCGCCGTGGGTGCCCTTGCCATCGATCGCATCCAAGGGCGTCATGGCGTCGAGATCAATGCCCATGATCGAATTGATGGTGTTGATGAGTGAAACCGCGTCGGCGCCGCCCTTTTTGGCCGCCCGCGCAGGCTGGCGCATGTCGGCGATGTTCGGCGTCAGCTTCACGATCACGGGCATGCGGGTGTGCGCCTTGCACCAGCGCGCGACCATCTCGACATACTCCGGCACCTGGCCGACCGCCGAGCCCATGCCGCGCTCGGACATGCCGTGCGGGCAGCCGAAATTGAGCTCGACGCCGTCGCACTCCGTCTCCTCGACGCGGGCGAGGATCGCCTTCCACGACTCCTCGTCGCAAGGCGCCATCAGCGACACGACCAGCGCCCGGTCGGGCCACGCGCGCTTGACCTCCTTGATCTCCTTGAGATTGATCTCGAGGTCGCGGTCGGTGATGAGCTCGATGTTGTTGAGCGCCAGCACGCGGCGGTCGGGTCCGTGGATCGCGCCGTAGCGCGCGCCGGAGACGTTGACGACCGGCGGCCCCGCCTCGCCGAGCGTCTTCCACACGACGCCGCCCCAGCCAGCGCGGAAGGCGCGCTCGACATTGACCTTGCGGTCGGTCGGCGGCGCGGAGGCGAGCCAGAACGGGTTCGGCGACTTGATGCCGAGAAAGTCGGTGCGGAGATCGGCCATGAGACCCTCGATAAAATTCAGGCGGCGGAGACGCCGAGCGCGGAGAGGATGGAGCGGGCGGCCTGTTTGCCGTCCTCGACCGCGACAACCGTCAGGTTCTCGTCGCCCACCACGCAGTCGCCTCCGGCCCAGACGCCTGGGAAGCTCGTGCGCCGCTCGGCGTCGACCACGATGCGGCCGCCCGTGAGCTCGATTTCAGCGCCATCGAGGATCTCGGGCGTCCCGCGCTGCCCGATCGCGGTGAACAGCATGTCGGCCTCGATCCGGAACACGGAGCCAGCCGGAGCGAACACGCCCTCGTGCTCGTGGGTGTCCTCGAACAACACACCGCTGAATACGCCCGCGTGCCCCTCGATCGCCACCGGCCGCGCCGAGGTGCGGATGACGACGCCGTTCGTCTGGGCGAGCTCGCGCTCGAACCGGCTCGCCTTCATGTGCTTTGAGCTGCGCCGATAGACGATCGTGACGTTCTGCGCCCCGAGCTTCTTCGATTGCACCGCGATGTCGATCGCCGTCATGCCGCCGCCGATGACGACGACGCGCCGCCCGACCGGCATAGTCGACTTGTCCTCGGCCTGGCGCAGGACGGCGATATAATCAACAGCGTCGGCGACATTCTCGAGTTCGTATTCGCCCGGCAGTCCGAGCTTGTTGGTGGCGCCGAGCCCCATGGCGAGGAACACGGCGTCATAGTCGCGCCTCAGGTCGTCGAGCTTCACGTGCTCGCCGAGCGCGACGCCGTACAACACCTCGATCCCGCCGACCGACAGAATGAAGGCCGCCTCCTTCGCGGCGAAGTCGTCGACCGCCTTGTAGGCGGCGATGCCGTATCCGTTGAGCCCGCCGGGCTTGGCGCGCGCCTCGAAGATCGTCACCTCCACGCCCGCGACGGCGAGCGCATGGGCGCAGGCGAGGCCGGCCGGCCCCGCGCCGACGACGGCCGCGCGCTTTCCGGTCGGCGCGGCGCGGCTAAAGGGCGACTTTCCGGTCTCGATCAGCGCGTCGGTGGCGTAGCGTTGCAGAAGGCCGATCCTGACCGGTTTGCCTTCGGCGGCCTCGCGCACGCAGGCTTCTTCGCACAGAGTCTCGGTCGGGCAGACGCGGGCGCACATGCCGCCCATGATGTTGGCGTCGAAGATCGTCTTCGCCGCCCCCGTCCGGTTGTCGGCGGCGATCTGGCGGATGAAGAGGGGAATGTCGATCGAGGTCGGACAGGCCTGCTGGCACGGCGCGTCGAAGCAGAAATAGCAGCGGTCCGACTCGACCTTGGCCGCGTGGAAGCCGAGCGGCGGATGGAGGTCGCTAAAGTTCGCCTCGATGGTTTTTGGGTCCAGCCGTCCGGCGGCGACGTCGGATAGTCCTTGAGGGCGGCCGGCGATCGTCATGGGGTCTCCAAAATGCCGCGGCGGGCGATTAATCTTGACCGAACGGTCAAGTCTTTCGCGGCGCGCGGCGCCTGTCAAGCGGCCGTCATGCTACGGCGCTGGAGCGCTTTTGTCGCCCGCTTATCCCTTCTCCCCGCGTTGTGACGAGTGTCGGGGCGAAGGGGTCACACCGGATCGGAGAACCTCGGCGGGCGCCGCTCCATCCCGGCGCGCACCGCCTCGACCTGGTTCGACGCGCCGATGATCTTCGCCTGCTCCCGCGATTCGGCGAGGAGAATCGCCGCCACGTCCAGATCGGCCGACGCGTTGAGGAGGCGCTTCAGCGCTCTGACCGCGTCGGGGCTCTTGTCCGCGATCTCGCGCGCCGTCGCGCGCGCCGCTTCCAGCGGGTCGGCGTGAACGGCGGTGGCGAAGCCGTAGCGGACCGCCTCTTCGCCCGAGAATTGCCGGCCGGTGAAGGCGAGCTCCCGGATGACGTCGCCGCGCGCCAGCTCCCGCATCAAGGCGATCCCGCCCATGTCGGGCACGAGCCCCCATTTGATCTCGAGGATCGAGAGCTTCGCGTCCGCAGCCACGTAGCGGATGTCCGCCCCGAGGGCGATCTGGAAGCCGCCGCCGAACGCGACCCCATGCACTGCGGCGACGACCGGCACGGGGACCTCGCGCCAGACGAACGCCGCAGCTTGCGCGAGGTTGGCGACGCCATGCGTGCGCGCGGGCAGATCGGCGATGAGGCCGTCGCTCTTGCCTGCGGCCATAGCGGCGAAGCTCCCCATATCGAGGCCGGCCGAGAAGCCGCGCCCCGCGCCATAAAGGACGACGGCGCGTAAGGACGGCAGGCGCTTCAGCCGCTCGCCCGCCTCGACCAGCGCCGAAAACATCGGCGGATCGAGGGCGTTCAGCTTGTCCGGCCGGTCGAGTCGAACTTCGGCGATCCGTTCCGCGAAGGTCACGACCACCCGGCCCAGAATCGTCTCGCCTGCGATCATCGCTTGCCTCCCTATGTCTTGCGATGTTTCGCCGATTTACCTCACGCCCCCCGCAGCCCCCACGCGATCGCGATCCAGGTCGCGCCGTAGAAGATCAGGTCGATGCCGATGAAGAGGCCGATCACCCAAAGCCCGGAGGCCGGCCATTGGGCGAGGATCATCGCGCCGAGCGCGAGGGTGATGACGCCGTCAAGGACCTGCCAGCCCCAGCCGGCGTAGCCGAGCACGGCGGAGCCCACGATGTGGAAGAGGCCGCCGACCAGAAAGAAGAGCGCCATGACGAAGGTCAAAATCTCCGCCGTGATCGCGGGCCTGAGCACGAAGATGAAGCCGAGGACGCCGTAGAGGATGGCGGCGAGCGCGTGCTGGAAGAACCCGGCCCAATGACCGACCCAGAACGCCGCGACGATTTCCACCACCGCCGCGAGCAAGAGCAGCCAGCCGAAGAACGCCATCGTGACCATGGTCGCGGTCACCGACCGCGCGATCGCCGCCGCGCCGAGGACGACGAGCGCGACGCCGAAGGCGAGAAACCAGCCCCACTGGGCGGCGAGGTCCTTGGTGATCTGGATGTCGAGGGTCTGGATGTCGGCGTTCATGGGCGCGGGCTCCTTCAAGGCGCGCCAAGTTTAGGCCTCAAAAGCGCCACCGTCCAGCCTCGTTCCCCTCTCCCGTTCGGGAAAGGGGCCAGGGGTGAGGGCGGTGCCGCAGTTCGTTGGCGGTGGACCCCTCATCCCCGGCCCTTCTCCCGGAGAAGGGAGACTACTCCGCCGCCTGCCTCAGGGCGGGGTAGTCGGTGTAGCCGGCCGGTCCTTCGCTGTAGAAGGTGTCGCTGTTCCAGCGATTCAGCGGCGCGCCGAGGGCGAAGCGCTGCGGCAGGTCGGGGTTGGCGATGAAGAGCTTGCCGAAGGCGACCGCGTCCGCCTCGCCTGCTCCGATCACGGCTTCCGCGCCGGCCTTGTCGAAGCCCTCGTTGGCGACAAAAACGCCGCCGAATTCCTTTTTCAGCGTCGGTCCGAGGCGCGGCGCCGTCGCCGATTCGCGGGCGCAGAGGAACGCGATCTTCCGCTTGCCCAGTTCGCGCGCCACGTAGCCGAAGGTGGCGGGAAGGTCGCTGTCACCCATGTCGTGGGCGTCGGCGCGTGGCGCAATATGCACGCCGACCCGGCCAGAACCCCAGACCGAGACGACTGCGTCGGTCACTTCGAGCATGAGCCGGGCGCGGTTGTCGATCGGGCCGCCATAGCGGTCGGTCCGCTTGTTGGTCGAATCCTGCAGGAACTGGTCGAGGAGATAGCCGTTGGCGCCGTGGATCTCGACCCCGTCGAAGCCGGCCGCCTTGGCGTTCTCGGCACCCTTGCGAAAGGCGGCGATCACGCCGGGAATCTCATCGGTCTCCAGCGCGCGCGGGATGGCGTAGGGACGCTGCGGCCGGATGAGGCTCACCGTGCCCTTGGCGGCGATGGCGCTCGGCGCGACGGCCGGCGCGCCGTCGTGATAGATGGGGTCGGAGATGCGGCCGACGTGCCAGAGTTGCAGGAAAATCCGGCCGCCAGCAGCGTGGACCCCCTCGGTTATGCGCCGCCAGCCTTCGATCTGCTCGTCCGACCAGATTCCCGGCGTGTGCGGATAGCCGACGCCCTGCGGCGCGACCGAAGTCGCCTCAGTGAAGATCAGCCCGGCGGAGGCGCGCTGGACGTAATAGTCGCGCATGAGCGCGTTCGGAACTCGACCCGGCCCGCTCGAGCGGTTGCGGGTCAAGGGCGCCATGAAAACGCGGTTCGGGACGGTGATGTCGCCGATCTTGAGGGGGTCGAAAAGCGAGGGCATGACGTTGAGACTCCCCGGGCGACGGCGCAGGCGGCGCCGTGCAAAGGCCAAATGAACCCACCCTCCCGCCGGCGGCGTCGGCGCTCCATTCCCCGTCGTGCTGATGTCGTTAATTTTAATAGATAGATAGGCGTTGTGAGATTGCAATGGGCCGCGGAGACGCCGCAAATGCGGGCCAGCGGGCGGCGCCGCCCCGCTCTAGGACGCCTCCTCGACCTGTTCCGACAATTCGAGCCACGCCTCCTCGGCGGCGGCGAGCGCACGTTCGAGGTCGCCGCGCCGGGCGGCGAGGTCGGCCATCTTGAGCGCGTCGCCGCCGGAAGCGCCCGCTTCCGCCAGCGCCTCGTCCACCCGTCGCAAAAGGTCCTGGAAGCGGTTCATCTTGTCCTCGAGCGCGGCGATCTCGCGCTTGAGCGGCCCCTGGTCGCGCGTTCTTTTCGGCGGCGGGGCGGGCTTGGCGCCCGGCGCCGGCTTCTTCCGAGGGTTAGGAGCGCCCTGGCCGAGCACGTAGCTGCTGTAGTCGGCGACGTCGCCGTCGAACGGCTTCACTGTGCCGCCCGCCACAAGCCACAGCCGGTCGACGCAGGCCTCGAGCAGCCGACGGTCGTGGGAGACGAGAATGCAGGCGCCCTCGTAGTCGTTGATCGCCTCGATGAGCTCGGCGCGGCTGTCGATGTCGAGGTGGTTTGTTGGTTCGTCGAGGATCAAAAGCTGCGGGCCGTCGAAGGTCGCAAGGCCCATGAGCAGCCGCGCCTTCTCGCCGCCGGACAGCGCCTCGACCTTCGTGTCGGCGCGGGCGCCGGAAAAGCCGATCAGCGCTGCCCGGCCGCGGATCTTCGCTTCCGCCTCGCCGCGCATCCGCTCCGCCACGTGGGTATAGGGCGTGCCGCCACGCTCGAGGTCGTCGATTTGGTGCTGGGCGAAGAAGCCGGCCTCGAGCTTCACCGCCCGCACCATCTTGCCGCCCATCGGCGGCAGCCGGCCGCCGATGAGTTTCGCGAAGGTCGACTTGCCGTTGCCGTTCGCGCCCAGAAGCCCGATCCGGTCGTCGTTCGAGAGCGTGAGGTCCATGCGCGAGAGCACGACGCGGTCGCCGTAGCCGGCGCTCACCTTCTCCATGGTCACGATCGGCGGGCTGAGCTTCTTCGCGACCGGCGGCCACTTGAACGGCTGGACCGTCTCGTCGACGACCGCCGCAATCGGCTCCATCTTGGCAAGCATCTTGAGGCGCGATTGGGCCTGGGTCGCCTTGGTCGCGCTGGCGCGGAAGCGGTCGACGAAGGCCTGCAGGTGGGCGCGGCGCTCCTCCTGCTTCTTCAGCATCTTGCCCTGCAGCGCCTGCTGTTCGCGGCGCTGGCGCTCGAAGCTGGTATAGCCGCCGGTCCATAAGCTGAGCTTGCCACGGTCGAGATGGAGGATGTGGTCGGCGACCTCATCGAGGAGGTCGCGGTCGTGGCTGATGACCACGATCGTCGACGGGCAGGTTTTCAGGTAGTCGGTGAGCCACAGCACCCCCTCGAGGTCGAGGTAGTTGGTCGGCTCGTCGAGCAGCAGAATGTCCGGCTCGGAGAACAGCACCGCCGCCAGCGCCACCCGCACGCGCCAGCCGCCGGAATATTCGGAGAGCGCCCGATTCTGCGCCGGTTCGTCAAAGCCGAGGCCGCTGAGGATGCGCGCGGCGCGGGCCGGCGCGGCGTGGGCGTCGATGTCGACGAGGCGGGTCTGGATCTCGGCGATCCGCTCGGGGTCGCTCGCGGACTCGGCCTCGGCAAAAAGCGCCGAGCGCTCGGCGTCGGCGGAAAGGACGAAATCGATCAGCGTCTCGGCCCCGCCCGGCGCCTCCTGCTCGACGCTGCCGAGCTGCGCGTCCTTGGGCGTCGTGATCGAGCCGGCCTCGGGCGAAAGCTCGCCGCGCATGAGCCGGAAGAGCGTGGTCTTTCCGGCGCCGTTGCGGCCGACGAGGCCCACACGCGCGCCGCTCGGCAGCGCCGCGGTCGCGCTGTCGATCAGCAGGCGCTCGCCGAGGCGGTAGGAGAGGCCGTTGATGTGAAGCATGGCGGGCTTTTGGCCCGCCATGCTTGCGGTTGCAAGGGCGGCGGCTCAGGTCTTCGGCTGATCGAGCAGCGCGCCCTCGCGGTAGAGGAAGCCGGCGAGGCCGGCGCCGATCAGAGGGGCGATGATGAATAGCCACAGCTGCGCGACGGCGGTGGGGTTCGACCCCATGCCGACGAGCGCCGGGCCGATCGAGCGCGCCGGATTGACCGACGTGCCGGTGACGTTGATCCCGACCAGGTGGATCGCCACCAGCGCCAACCCGATCGCCAGACCGGCGAAGCCCTTCGGCGTGAACGGATGGGTGACGCCGAGGATCGTGACCAGGAACAGGAAGGTCGCGACGATCTCGAACACCAGCGCCGAGAGCATGTTGTATTCCCCGAGATAGCCCGCGCCCCAGCCGTTCTGGCCCAAGCCCCCGGTCCAGCCCGAAGCCTTGCCCGACAGGATAACATAGAGCACCCCCGCGCCAACGAGCGCGCCGAGAACTTGCGCAATCCAGTAGCTCACCATCTCCGCCGCGCTCATACGGCCGGCGACGAACACGCCGAAGCTGACCGCCGGATTGACGTGGCAGCCCGAGATCGGACCGATGCCGTAGGCCATGGCGACGATCGCGAAACCGAAGGCGCTCGCGATGCCGAGAAGGTTGACTGCGGTGGGGCCCGAGCCCATTCCGCCAATGGCCGCGGCGCCGCAGCCGAAGAACACCAGGGCGAAGGTTCCAATAAATTCCGCCAGTTGTTTGTTCATTATGCGCTCCTTACGATATTTCCGCGATTCGCGGGACGCGATTCCTCTGCGCGACAGAACCTATATCCGCGCAACGTGGAACTGAGTAGCTCCCGACGCCGCGCGGATCTCTTGGGCCGCTTCGTCCGGGCCTGCGGCGTTGCTTTCGCAAGGCGCGCCGCTATATATGCGACGCTTTTCGTGTGACCCCCTGATGAACGGCGCGGCTTTCGCGTCGCCGGAGCCCCCGTCCCGTGTTCATAACCGAAGCCTTCGCTCAGACCGCCAGCACTGGAGCCTTGGGCATGAACGACACGGTCGTTCAGCTCGTGCCGATCGTGGCGATGATCGCGATCGTGTATTTCATCCTGTGGCGGCCGCAGCAACGGCGGGCGAAGGAGCAGCGGGAGTTGGTGCAGGCCGCGCGGCGCGGCGACACGGTCGTCACCTCGGGCGGGATCATCGGCAAGATCAGCAAGGCCGTCGACGACAACGAGGTGGAGCTGGAAATTGCACCCAACGTGAAGGTGCGTCTCGCCCGTTCCGGCATCTCCGAGGTGCGCGCCAAGGGCGAGCCGGTCAAGGACGCGCCGAAAGCCTGAGCGCTGGCCGTTTCGGCGCTGTTTCCGTAATGTGTTGAGAGCCCGATGCTCCGTTTCGCCCCCTGGAAATTGGCTTCGGTTCTGGCGCTCGTGGCCGCGGCGGTTCTGCTCGTGGTCCCGAGCTTCATGTCCGCCGATACTGTCGACGCGCTGGCCGCTCGCGTTCCGAGCTTCATTCCCTTGCGCCAGATCGTTCTGGGGCTCGATCTTCAGGGCGGCGCCTATATGCTGATGCAGGTCGACGACGCCTCCGTCGTCAAGGCGCAGGTCGAGGCGCTGCGCGACGACGTCCGCCAGAAGATGCGCGACGGCAAGATCGCGCTGTCCGGCGGCATCGTGACCCAGCCGCGCGGCGTTCTCGTTCGCATCGCCGACCCGGCCGAGCGCGACAAGGCCTACAGTCTCCTGCAGTCGGTGAGTCAGCCGATCGGCGGTCCGCTCGCCGGCGGCAACGGCCGGACGCTCGACGTGTCCGAAACCGACAACGGCGTTCAGCTGACCCTGACGGACGCCGCCGTCGCCGACAAGGTGCGCCACGCCGTGACGCAGTCGATCGAGGTCCTGAATCGGCGCGTCAACGCCATGGGCACCAAGGAAACTGAGATCGCGCAGCAGGGGCTCAACCGCGTGCTGATCGAGGTGCCGGGGCTTCAGGACACCACCAAGCTCAAGGAGATCATCGGCCAGACCGCCAAGCTCGACTTTCAGCTCGTCGCCGATCCCGGCGACCCGCCGAATGAGGTCGAGACCCTGCCGATGCAGAAGGGCGGCGGAACGATCACGGTCCAGAAGCGCATCATGGTCGACGGCGAGGATCTGGTCGACGCCCAGCAGAGCTTCGACCAGCAATCCGGCGAGCCGGACGTCACCTTCCGCTTCAATCTTCGCGGCGGGCAGAAGTTCGGACAGGTCACGACGGAGAACGTCGGCCGGCCGTTCGCCATCGTGCTCGACGGCAAGGTCATCTCGGCGCCGGTCATCCGCTCGCCGATCACCGGCGGAACCGGGCAGATCACCGGGAATTTCACCCTCGACGAAGCGAGCAGCCTCGCGATCCTCTTGCGGGCCGGCGCTCTGCCCGCCAAGCTCACGGTCGTCGAGGAGCGCACGGTTGGGCCGGGGCTCGGACAGGACTCGATCGACGCCGGCAAGCGGGCGGCCTACGTCGGCGCGCTCCTCGTCGTCGTCTACATGATCGCGACCTATGGAATCTTCGGGATTTTCGCCGACCTCGCGCTGGCGGTGCACATCCTGCTCATCTTCGCCTCGATGGTCCTACTCGGCGCCACGCTGACTCTGCCCGGCATCGCGGGCATCGTGTTCACTATCGGCATGGCGGTCGACTCGAACGTGCTGATCTACGAGCGCATCCGCGAGGAAGCGCATCTCGGCCGTTCCGTGCTGTCCGCGCTCGACGCCGGCTTCAGGCGCGCCTTCGCCACGATCGTCGACTCGAACGTCACCATGTTCGTGGCCGCGCTCATCCTTTACCTGTTCGGTTCCGGCGCGGTGCGCGGCTTCGCCGTCTCGCTCGGCCTCGGAATCATCACCTCGATCATCACCGCGGTGACGATGACGCGGATGATGATCGCCCTGTGGTACCGCCGCTTGCGGCCGACCAAGATTCCGATTTGAGCGCGCCGGTTCCGGGACAAAAAACATGAAACTCCTCCGCCTCGCGCCCGAGAACACGAAATTCGGCTTCATGCGGTTTCGCCGGGTGAGCTACCCGCTGTCGGCGACGCTCTCGATCATCTCGGTGCTGATGTTCCTGTTCGTGGGCATGAATTTCGGCATCGACTTCGCCGGCGGAACGCAGGTCGACATTCGCGCCAAGACCGGCGAGGCGCACATCGCGGACATCCGCACCAAGGCCGAAGGCCTAGGCCTCGGGCCGGTCGAGGTGCAGCAGATCGGCTCGGACGCCGACGTGCTGCTGCGCCTCAACGTGCAGCCCGGCGGCGAGCAGGGGCAGCAGACGGCGATCGCCAAGCTGCGCGAAGCGTTCGAAAGCGATTACGAATTCCGCAGCGTCGACTCCGTCGGCCCGAGCGTCTCGTCCGAACTGGTGCAGAGCGGCACGCTTGGCGTCGTCGTGGCGATCATCGCGGTCCTGACCTACCTCTGGTTCCGGTTCGAGTGGCAGTTCGCGGTCGGCGCCATCATCGGCACCATGCACGACCTCTTGCTGACGGTCGGCTTCTTCTGCGTGACGCAGCTCGAGTTCAACCAGACCTCGATCGCCGCCATTCTGACCATCGTCGGCTACTCGCTTAACGAGACCGTGGTCGTGCTCGATCGTATCCGGGAAGTCATGCGCAAGTACAAGCGCCTGTCGACCGCGGAGATCATCGACATGTCGGTGAACGCCGTGCTTCCGCGCACCATCATGACCGCGACGACGGTGTTTTTGGCGCTGCTCGCGCTGTTCTTCCTTGGCGGCCACGTCATCCGCTCGTTCTCGGCGGCGATGATCTGGGGCATTTTCGTCGCCACCTATTCGTCGGTCTTCATCTGCTCGCCGATGCTGATCTACATGGGTGTCCGCTCCGACGTCTTCGACAGGAAGGACAAGGACGCCGAGACGGCGGCGGGCGCGGACGCGAAGGCGTGACGGCGTCTCCGCCTGCCGCGCCCTATGCGCCCGGCAGCCACATGATCGCGGCCCACGGCGGTGGCGGATTTGCTTTCGCCGGGATGTCCTGGCGCGGCTCGATCCTCGCAACGCCGCAGGGGGTGCGCCCGATCGAGGCGTCGACCGTCGAAGGCCTTAACGAGCGCACGCTGGCGTCATTGTTCGCGGAGCTTACGGAGCATCCCGGCTCGATCGAGTTCCTCGTCATCGGCGCCGGCGAGCGCCTTCAGCCGGCGCCGACGCCGTTAAAGGCGGCGTTGCGCGAAGCGGGTCTGCGCTTCGAAGTCATGGCGACCGGCCCGGCGCTGAGGGTCTACAACGTCATGCAGGCCGAACGCCGCCGAGTCGCCGCGGTCCTGATCGCGACGCCGTGACGGCGCCGTCGCGGTTCGACGCCGAAACGCTGGCGGAGGCCTCAAAACACTGCGGCGCGCTGGCGCGGGCCAACGCGCGCGATCAGTGGCTCGGAGCGCTCTATGCGCCGCCTGAATCCAGGGACGCCTTGTTTGCCCTCGCCTGTTTCGACCACGAAATTCGTCAGGCGCGGCTGCGCTCCCGGGACCCGAACCTGGCGGTGATGAGGCTCGCCTGGTGGCGCGAGGCGGCGCTGGGCGGCCGCGACGCGGAGGCGGCCGGAAGCCCGGTCGCGCTGGCGCTATGCGCGGCGGTGGACGCCTTTCAGCTGCCCGCCGAGCCGATCGAGGCGATGCTGGACGCGCGGTTGACCGAAATCGCGCCCCCGGACGCCCTCACCCTCGCGGCGTTCGAACGCTACGCGGCCGACAGCGAGGGCGCGCGGCTGCGGCTCGCCTCCCGCATCGCAGCCGGCGGTCGGGACATCGACGCGGCCGAAGCGCATGAGCCGGCAGGCCTGGCGCTGGCGCTGGCGCGCATGCTCGCCGACTTGCCCTTTCAGGCAGGCGCGGGGCCGATGCTCTTTCCCGTCGATGTCGCAGAACGGCATGGCGCGACCCTCAACGACCTCGACGCACGCAACGCGACCCCGGGCGTGATCGCCGCCTGCGGGGAGTTGCGCACTCTCGCGCGCGCCCGCCTCGAGGAAGCGGAACGGCGGCTCAGGGCGTTCCCGCCGCCGATACTTCCGGCCTTCGTTCCGCTTGGGAGCCTGCGGCTCGACCTCGACCGCCTTGAGGGCAGCGGGCGGCGGCCGTTCGATCCGCCCGCCGAGGCCTCGGCGCTCCGGCGGCAATGGGCGATCTGGCGCTGGGCCCGGCGGTTCTGACCGAGGCGGATTGGCGCGCCCTCGCCCCCGTTGATTTCCCTTGAGCGGCGCGCCTCACGCGCGCTCATCGCGCAGGCGCCAGGCGGACCGCCTCGTCGCGCTGCCGCAGGTATTCCCGCACGTCGCCGATCGAATCGCGCAAGAGGTCGGCCATGCGCTTGTTGGCGCTCGCCGGGTCGCCGTCGCGGATCGCCTCGAAGACCGCGCGATGCTGATAGAGACGGTTGTCCTGGATGGCGGCGGCGCCCCGCCAGCTCAGCCGGAAAGTGCATTCCAGCGCCGTGTGAATGAGTCCGCCGAGCGCCGCCAGAAACCGGTTCCCGGACGCTTCGAGGATCGCCATGTGGAAGTCGAGATCGGCGCCGATGAGGTCGCCCTCGCCGTTCTTGAACTGTTCCATCCGGCCGTAGGCGTCGGCGATTCGCTGGATCGTGTCCCGGGACCGCGCCGAGGCCGCAAGCGCCGCCGCCGGCGGCTCGACCAACTGCCTGAGGGCGAACAATTCGTCGACCAGGTGCTCGCTCGGCGTCGCTGCAAGATGCCAGGCGAGCACCTCAGGGTCGAGAAGGTTCCATTCGGACTTGGGACGAACCCGCGTGCCGATCTTGGGCCGGGCGACGATCAGCGCCTTGGCGCTGAGGATGCTGTAGGCTTCCCGGAGCGCCGTGCGCGAGACCGAAAACCGCGCGCACATGTCCTGGGCATTCGGCAGCAACGCGCCCGCCGGATAAAAGCCGGCGACGATCTCCTCGCCGAGCCTGCCGGCCAACTGGCTGTAGATGTTGCGCTCGAAAGCCAAATCCTGGCGCCCGTCCCGCGCGGCCCGGCTGACCACGGCGCGACCAAAAGCCGTCCTTCGCCGCTTGATGACCGAAGACGAGGGCTTGCCGATTCGTGTCATGGCGTTCGCCGCCTCACGACGCGCCCCGCAGGCGGAGCGAGCCGACGAGCGATCGCTGCATCACGATGAAGATGAAGAGGAGCACCCCGCTGATGATCATGATCCAGGCGCCGTTCAGCGATCCGTTGAAATCGATGATGGTCGCGATCAGGCCGAGGATCATGCCGCCGAACAGGGTGCCGGCGACCATGCCGATGCCGCCGGTCAGCATCGTTCCGCCGAGGACCACCGATGCGATGGCGGTGAGTTCGTTGCCGGTGCCGGCGAGCGGATAGCCGGACGAGGTGTAGAACGCGTAGATCACGCCGCCGAGCGCGCTGAAGAAACCGCCGAGCGCATAGATGCCCACCATCGTGCGCCTCATCGGCACGCCCATCAGCGTCGCCGAGGTCCTGTCGCCGCCGATCGCATAGACGTTGGCGCCGAATCGGGTGAAGTGGGCGATCGCGATCGCGGCGATGAGCGCGATCAGCATAACGACGGCGGAACTGTGCAGTTCGCCGTCGCCGGGCAGAGGAATGCTCAGGCCCGAGTACCAGGCGACGAACGGGTGGTGAATCGGCACCGAATCGAGGTTGATCATGAAACAGCCGCCGCGCAGCAGGAAGAGGCCGGCGAGCGTCACGATGAACGGCTGAATTTCGCAAAAGTCGATGATCAGCCCCTGCAGCGCGCCGAAAATGAGTCCGAACGCCACCATCATCGCCGCCGAGACGAGCGGATGCCATCCGGCGAGATCGAGGTTGGCGATCACTACGCCGACGAAGCCGATCATCGAGCCGACCGAAAGGTCGATGCCGCCGGAGAGGATGACGAAGGTCGTGCCGATCGCCGCCGTGATGATGAAGGCGTTGTCAGCGAGAATGTCGCCGAGAACCAGAGTCGTCAAAAAGTTGTTGTACAGGAAGCCGCCAACGAGAAACAGCGCGACGAACACGGCGATCGTGGCAAGAAGCGGAAGATACTTCTCGTTCATCGCTTCGTCCTCGCGAAGGCGTTGTACAGCGCGGCGCGCAGGTTGGTCGATTGAAGCAGCAGCACGATGATCACCACGATCGCTTTCACCACCAGATTGTATTCTGGCGGCAGGCCGCTGGTCAGGATGGACGTCGTCAGGGCCTGAATCACCAGCACGCCGAGAATCGTCATGCCGAGATAGACTCGGCCGCCCGAAAGCGAGCCGCCGCCGATCACCACCGCGAGAATCGCATCGAGCTCGATGTAGAGGCCGATGCTGACGGGATCGGAGGTGTGGGTGTCGGCTGCGAGCACAATTCCCGCCCAGCCGGAGCAGAACCCGGAGATGAGGTAGGCCGCGTAGATGATCAGCCGCGCGTTGATGCCGACGATCTTGGCCGCGCCCGCGTTGCCGCCGACCGATTCGAGGACCAGCCCGAACGCCGTTCGCCGGATCGCGAGCCAAAGCAGAAAGAAAATCGCGGCAAACAGGATGAGCCGGGTCGGAATGAGGCCGATGTGACCGACGCTCAGACCCTGCAGCAATGGGCTGGTGAAGCTCGGGTTGGTGCCGCCATAGAGGAGATTGATCATCAGGCCGATGCCTCGACCCGAGGTCATCAGGATCAGCGTCGCGATGATCGGCTGAATGTCGAGGACGGCGACTAAAAAGCCATTCCACAATCCGCAGAGCAAAGCCGCGCCGAGCGCGATCAGGAGAACCAGCCAGTGCGGATCGCCGGCGTGAATGCGCCAGGTGATGACGGCGCCGACGATTGCGATGATCGACCCGACCGAAAGGTCGATGCCCTTGGTGCCGATGACCGCCGCCATGCCGAGCGCGACCAGCGCCGTCGGCACAGCGCGGTAGAGAATGTCGATCAGGTTGCCGAACAGCCGTCCCTCGACGATGCGGATATGGAAGAAGCCGGGCGAGATGACGCCATCGACGATGAAGATCAGCGCGAGCGCGACGATCGGCCAGACCGCGCGGTGGCCGAAAATGGCGCGCAGCCAGGAAAAGGACGGGGTTTCCGCTTGGATGTCGGCCGAGTGCTTCACGTTCCGGCGCCCGCGATCGTATCGATGATGGTCTGGCGGTTGATGTCCCGCTCCTCGATCTCGCCAATCTTCCGCCGGTCGCGCAGCACGGCGAGCCGGTCGCTGACCGCGACGAGCTCGTCGAGTTCGGAGGAGGCGACGAGCAGCGCGAGCCCCTGAGCGCAGAGCCTGCGGATCAGCGCCACGATTTCCGCGTGAGCCCCGACGTCGATGCCGCGCGTCGGCTCGTCGAGAATGAGGATGCGCGGCTCGGCGGTGAGCGCGCGCGCCAGCACCACCTTCTGCTGGTTGCCGCCCGACAACTGGCTGACCGGCTTGTCGGCGTCGGGGGTGGCGATCGCCAGCGCCTTGATCATCTCCTGCGCCAGCGCCTCCTGCTCAAGGTGGGAAAGCCTTCTCAGCCATCCCCGCTTGGTTTGCAGGCCAAGAATGATGTTCTCGCGCACGGTGAGTTCGCCGAACACGCCCTCGGCCTTGCGGTCCTCGGGACAGAAGGCGATGCCGAGATGAAGCGAGTGGCTTGGCGAGGCCGACGTCACCGGCGCGCCGCCGACTGTCAGTTTTCCGGAATCGGGCCTGATCGCGCCGAAGATCAGCTTGGCGACCTCGGTGCGGCCGGACCCGAGCAGTCCCGAGAGCCCGACGACCTCGCCGGGGTGCAGGGTGAGATCGAACGGCGCCATGACCCGCCTTCGTCCCAGCCCCTCGGCGACCAGAATCGGCTTGTCCAGAGCCGTCGACGCGGCGCGCGACGCGCGCTGTTCGGTGCGTTCGAGCTCCCGCCCGAGCATCAGCGGGACCATTTTCTGCCGCGGAAGCTCGGCGATCGGGGCGCAGCCGACGAGGCGGCCGTTGCGCAACACCGAGATGCGGTCCGCGATTTCGTAGACCTGATCGATGAAATGGGTGATGAAGACGATGGCGATGCCGCGAGCCTTGAGGTCGCGGACGATCCTGAACAGGAGCGCGACCTCGTTGGCGTCGAGGCTCGCAGTCGGCTCATCGAGCACCAGCACCCGCGTGTCGTCCTCGAGCGCCCGGGCGATCGCTACCAGTTGCTGGATGGCGACGGAATAGGAGCCGAGCGGCCGCTCGACGTCGATGTCGATGTCGAGGCGCTTCAGACGCTCACGGGCGCGCTTTCGCGCCGCTCCCCAATCGATCAGTCCGAACCGGCGCGGCTGGCGCACGAGCGTAAGATTCTTGGTCACCGACATGGTCGGGACGAGGTTGACCTCCTGATAGACCGTGCCGATCCCGAGCGCCTGCGCGTCGCCGGTCTTGCCGATGTGGACCGGGCGGCCGTCCAGCCGGATCTCGCCCTCGTCGCCTTGCAAGGCGCCGGTCATGATCTTGATCAGCGTCGACTTTCCGGCGCCGTTTTCGCCCATGAGGGCGTGGACTTCGCCGGCCTCCACCTGGAAGTCGACGCGTTCGAGCGCCCGGACGCCGGGAAACGCTTTCGAAACCCCGAGCATTTCAATACGAGCAACCACGGCTTTAAGCTCCGGCGGCGTCGCTTGTGTCCAGGAACTTTCTCCCAGGGCCAGCTTGGCACAAGCAGGCGCTCTCGCAAAAGGGCGCGCCCCGCCCGATCGAATGGCGTGAGCGAAGCGCGCGTCTTTGGCCTTCTATCCCCGCTGTCGGGTCAGTTGCCGGGCGTCGCCGCCGTGTGGAGGTCGGAAGGAATCACGATCCACTTCGGCAGCTCCTTCTTGTCTTTCAACCAGTCGGTGACGACAGGATAGATGTACTTGCCGATCGCCGAGCGAAGCTCGACAGAGGCGTTCGCGTCGCCGGCCGCCAGGGCTTCCTTCATCGCCGGCACGTAGTCGACCGACACCATCAGGAAGTCCTTGCCGGGCTTGAGGCCCGCTTCCTTCATCGCCTGGATCGCGCCGAGCTGCATGTTGTCGTTATGCGCGAACACGCCGCAGACGCCCTTCAGGTTGTCGGTCGCCTTGATGAAGGCTTCCATCACCTTCTTGCCGCCCTCGGTGGTGAAGTCGCCGCTCTGCGACTTGATGATCTTCATGTCTGGGAACTGCGAGATAATCGCCTCGAAGCCCTTCTTGCGTTCGATCGCCGGCGCGGAGCCGACCGTTCCCTGCAGTTCGACAATCTGGCAGTTGCCCTTGCTCGCTTGCGCAAGCCACGCGCCGGCAAGCTTGCCTTCAAGGTTGAAGTCCGCCGAAATGCGGGTGACGAACAGGCTCTTGTCGCCTTCGACGTCGCGGTCGGCGAGGAACACCGGCACGCCGGCTTTCTTGGCCTCTTCGAGCACCTGTCCCCACCCCGTGGTGACGACCGGCGCGATGACGATCGCGTCGACCTTCTGGGCGATGAACGCGCGAACCGCCTTCAGCTGATCCTCTTCCTTGCCCTGCGCATCGGCGAACTTGAGGTCGATCCCCTCCTTCTTCGCTTCTTCCTGCATGTCTTTGGAGAAGGCTGGGCGCCAGTCGCCTTCGTCGCCGACCTGGGAGAACCCGATGGTGACGGCGAATGCCGAAGATCCCGCAAAAACCAAGGTCGCCGCCACCGCGGCACCGCCCAGCCATTTCATGAGCTGCATACTATCCTCCTCCCGTGATGAACACGTTCTTGGCGCCTCGGCTGTCGGACGCAATTTGATTGGCGATGGCCTTACGTGCATCCGGCCGCCGACCGCCAATTATCATACAATAGGACTTATGGGTTCGGCGGTCAACGAACGCCAGCGCGGCGCGCGTGGCCGCATCATAAGGCCGCGGTGTTCGCAGGGGAGGGCTCCGCGCACCGGATTCGATGGCGCGACCTTTGATTGCTGAAAAGCAGAAATAACGGTATGATCCGTTCGTGCGAGCCTCAGACGAAGCGCAAGCAGATCGACGTCGTCTTAAACGGGACGCGGCCCGTTACGCCGGGATGGGCCGCATGACGAAGACAATTCGCGAAAAAGATTTTCTCGCGAACTCGAGTGTAACGCATTGAAAGGTCACGATTCACGGGTGAATAAGAGGGTCAAATCCAGCGCCGAACGCGTATCGAACGCGTCTCGAACGCATACCGAACGCGCGCTGAACGACGCTGGAGGGCGCCCGAGTGCGCCTCGCCCGGCGGACGACCGAGGAAATCCAGATGTCTTCCGCCGACGGCATCCAAGCGGCCGGCCTCCTGGATGGATTTGTCGCCATAGCCTGTCGGCAGACGGGCGCCTCGACACCCTGCGGATATCGGCAATGATAGAGTTGATTTAACTTGAAAACATCACGCTCAAGGCCCGGCGGGTCGCCGAAGTTCCCGGCGGGGTTCCGGAGTGCGGACCGCCTAAAGGTCCTCGATTTCGCGCCGCGCCCGCTCCAGCACGTCGCGCAGACGGCTGTTCGGCGTCGAGCGCGCCCTTGCGCATCTTGGAGAAGAGCGCTCCGCGCAGTTCCCGGATCGCCTCGCCGATCGCGTGCTCGCCGATCGGGGCCGCGGCCTTGTCGAGCTGAGCCTTGATCGCGTCGAGCTCGGCGCTCTGCTCGGCGAGCCAGGCTTTCCCCGCCTCGGTGACGGTGAAGCGGCGTCGCGGTCCGTGAGAGGACGAGGCGACGAGCCCCGCTTCGGAAAGCTGCTGCAGGATTGGATAAATGGAGCCGGGGCTCGGGCTGTAGGATCCCTGAAAGCGCGCCCGCAAGCCCCGGATGATGCCGTAGCCGTGGCGCGGCTCCTCGGCGATCAGGCCGAGCACAAGCAGGCGCAGCGCGCCCGAATCGAACATGCGCGACCCGCGCCAGCGCCCGAACGGGCCGTCCGAATGACGGCCGAACAGGCCGCGAAACGCCGCGTGCGGCCCGCATTCGGGGTTGTCGTCAGCGCCGGGTTTCGACGGGCGGAAAGGCGGAGACATGAATCGATTCTCATTGGGGAGCGCGACCGGGCCATGCTAGCGGCTCGGCCGCGCTACGGCAAAATTCGGCGCGAGACGCCCCCGCTTGCTGGCGAGGGCGCGAGGCCGGTCATACCCGGCCGGTCAATTCGCGTCCTGCCCGTCTTTCGGCGCGTTCCGCTCGGCCTTGAACCGCTCGAAGGCCTCGCGGTCGCGCGCCTCACGCTGTTTGCGCTCGAAGGCGTCGAACGCCTCGGCTTCTTCGTCGAGCTGCTTCAGAGTCTCGCGCCGGCGCTCTTTGAACGTCGTATTGCGGAACGCCGGACGAATCCAGCGGCCCGGTGGAACGGTTCCGTCCCACGGCGGCAACTCCGCGCTGCGGAATGCAGCCTGTGCATCTCGGCGCGCGGCTCGCCACAAAAAGTAAACGAGAAGCGCGACGCCGAGAGGGTGGAAGAGCCAGAAGGCGGCGACGACCGCAAGGATCTTCACCGGCAGCGGCGGATGGTAGCGATGCTCCGACCATCGCCAGTCCTCGAATTCGTAAGGGAGCGGCCCTGGG
This sequence comes from Roseiarcus sp., assembly GCF_052145395.1. Lineage (NCBI taxonomy): Bacteria > Pseudomonadati > Pseudomonadota > Alphaproteobacteria > Hyphomicrobiales > Roseiarcaceae > Roseiarcus > Roseiarcus sp. Next base: position 2,250 of record NZ_JBKQOT010000273.1, on the reverse strand, counting down.
CGGCCCGCGGGCCGGGCTTCAGCGTAACCAGACATGTTGGACCTTTTCGATTTCATCCGATATATCGGATGAATTGCATCTAATAGACGATATATCGTACGCAAGGCGCCCGCGGGCGATTTTTTGCCGTCGCAAAGCAGGCCCCGCCAAATCGGCCCCGCGAATTGACGCGAGTCAAAGGCTCGAAGCGGGCCCCCGCTGGGCTGGCGATCGACTCCCTACGGCCGCGGGGAGTTGCGCGGCTTTCCGACGGGCGAGGGAGTGCAGCGCCTCGGCGGCCCGGAGTCGGCCAGCAGCGAGATGAACGGCTATCCGAAGATCTTCAACATCGAGATGGACCCGGGCGAGCAGCTGAATGTGGCGTTCCTGTTTCCCTGGGTACCCGATCCGGCGCTGAGAGCCGTGCTGGAGTACGAGCGCTCGGTGAAGGCGCATCCCCAATCCGCCCGCGCCGAATGTGACTCGATTTCGCGGCGGCGGCTGAGCGGAGACCGCCACAAGAAAACGCGACAGCCCGCGCGGCGGCAGACTATCGTGAGTCGCCCACGATGAAATCACGCATGTCGTCGCGTTGGGCCCATTCCGCGAGATCAGCCTCCGCCCGCGCCGAAAGCGCGCGCTTGCGCGCGAGGCCCCGCTCAGGCCCGCGCAGCCGATTGCCGGCCTCGTCGACGCGCGGTTCGGCGATCGACGGGAACAGGCCGAAATTGATGTTCATCGGCTGGAACGAGCGCGGGCCGGCGTCGATCGACTCGATATGGCCGCCTGTGATGTGGTTGAGGAGCGCGCCGATCGCAGTGGTGTAGGGCGGCGGCTCGAGCGGGCGGCCGAGCCGTTCGGCGGCGGCGAGGCGCCCGGCGATCAGGCCGACCGCGGCGCTCTCCACATAGCCCTCGCAGCCGGTGATCTGTCCGGCGAACCTGAGCCGCGGCTGGGCCTTGAGCCTCAGCCGCGCGTCGAGCAGTCGCGGCGAGTTGAGATAGGTGTTGCGGTGGATGCCGCCGAGGCGCGCGAATTCGGCGCACTCGAGGCCGGGAATCATGCGGAACACGCGCGTCTGCTCGCCGTACTTCAGCTTGGTCTGGAAGCCGACGATGTTGAACAGCGTGCCGAGCGCGTTGTCCTGCCGGAGCTGGACGATGGCGTAGGGCTTGACCTTGGGATGATGCGCGTTGGTCAGGCCGAAGGGCTTCATCGGTCCGTGGCGCAGGGTTTCGCGGCCGCGCTCCGCCATCACCTCGATCGGCAGGCAGCCGTCAAAATAGGGCGTCCCCTCGAACTCGCGGAACTCGGTTTTTTCCGCGGCGAGCAGCGCGTCGACGAAGGCCTCGTACGCATCGCGGCTCATCGGGCAGTTGACATAGGCCGCGGCGCCTCCGCCGCTCGGCCCCTCCTTGTCGTAGCGCGACTGCATCCAGGCGACGTCCGTATCGATCGAGTCGCGATGTACGATCGGCGCGATCGCATCGAAGAAGGCGAGCGAGCCCTCCCCGGTGAGACCAGCGATCGCTTCGGCGAGCGGCGCGGAAGTCAGCGGCCCGGTGGCGATGACGACATTGTCCCAGTCCGAAGGCGGCAGCCCGGCGATCTCGGCGCGCTCGAGCATCACCAGCGGATGGGACATGACCGCGCGCTCGACGGCGGCGGAAAACCCGTCGCGGTCGACGGCGAGAGCCCCGCCCGCCGGCACTTGATGGGCGTCGGCTGAGCGCATAATGACCGACCCGAGCGCGCGCATCTCGCGATGGAGCACGCCGACCGCGTTGGTCGAGGCGTCGTCGGAGCGGAAGGAGTTGGAGCAGACAAGTTCGGCGAGACGGCTCGTGCGGTGGGCGGCGGTCGCGGTCAGCGGACGCATTTCGTGCAGCACGACCGGAATGCCGGCCTCGGCCGCCTGCCATGCCGCCTCCGAGCCGGCAAGGCCGCCGCCGATGACGTGGATGGGACGCATGGGCGGTCTCTTTGCCGAGCGCGTGCCCCGCGTCAACCGCCCGGCGCTTGAGTCGGAGCAGAAATCGGCGCCGGGGGCGATCCTGACGCCCCCGAGGCGCCATCCGGCATGCGGGTCGAGTTGCGCTTCACGTCGTTCGCCGCGACCGGCTCACGGAGGGATTACCACAAGAGCGCGCCCATGCTGGGTGCCCAAAGAGACGAGCCGCCCCCCGCAGGGAACGGCTCTTCCATTGTCGTGGCCCGCGCGGGTTCGCAGGGGCTCTCGGTTACGTGCCTTCAGCGAACGCTACGCGAGCA
>NZ_JBKQOT010000272.1:0-3255 GCF_052145395.1 Roseiarcus sp. | reverse complement strand
CAACTGGGCGCAGAACCACGGCCGGCGGACCGAATACGACCTCTTCCTCGACGGCCTCGCCGCGAGGCGCGTGAAGACGGTCGACCTCCGGCCGGTCATGGCGAGAGCGCGCGCGGACGGCGCCGCCTATTTCCGCCACGACACGCACTGGACTGCGTTCGGCGCTCTCGCCGCCTTCAACGCCGTGGTCGAGGCGGACGGGCGCCCCGACTGGCGGCTCGATCCGGCCGCCGCGCTTTCCCCGCCGTCGCCGCGCGAGGGCGGCGATCTCGCCCGGATGCTCGGCGTCCAGGACGCCGTCAGCGAGGAGGTCGAGGAGCTCCGGCTCCCCGAGGGCAGGAAGCAGCTCATGACCGCCGACCCCTACGGCGATTATTGGCTCGACTCGGGCCATCCGGGGCCGACGATCCTGATCCTCGGCGACTCCTTTGCCGGCGCGCATTTCGAGCCCATGCTGCTGCCGCATGTCGGACGCGTGGTGTGGCTGAGCCACGAGCATTGCGCCTTCGACTGGAGCGCGATCGACAGGTTCCGGCCCGACGAGGTGTGGTGGATGCCGACCGAGCGGTTTCTTGTCTGCGATCCGGGCGTGCGCCCGCGCGGATTTGCGGGGTAGGCGATGGCGGCGATCCCGGTTGAGGCGCGCAGCGTCCGGGTGCTCGGGGGCGCGCGATCCGGCAAGAGCGCCTTTGCGCAGGCGCTCGCCGAAGCCGCCGCGCCCGAACGGGTCTATCTTGCGACCGCCGAGGCGGGCGACCCGGAAATGGCGGACCGGATCGCGCGCCACCGGCAGGCGCGCGGGCTCGGCTGGTCTACGCGCGAGGCGCCGCTCGACCTCGCCGAGGCGCTCGCCGCCGAAGCGCGGGGGGGGCGGGTCGTGCTCGCCGACTGCCTCACGCTGTGGATCACGAACCTCATGCTCGCTGGCCGCGACGTCGAGGCCGCGGCCGAGGCGCTGGCGCGCGCCCTCGGCGCGCTCGAGGGGCCGGCGATCCTGGTCTCCAACGAGGTCGGGCTGGCGCTCGTGCCGGAGACCCGGCTCGGACGCGACTTCCGCGACCTGCAGGGGAGGGCGAACGCCGCGGTCGCAAAGGCCTGCGACGCCGTGGTGTTCGTCGCCGCGGGGCTGCCGACGCTGCTCAAGCCCGCGCCGCCGCTCGACTGGCGGCTAGGCTGACGGGCTGTGTATCATCCGCACGAACTATCGTGCCCGCAGTAAGCGACGCGGCGACCGACGCCACAAATTGCAAACGCCAATAGTTGTCGGCGGCTATCCGCCCTCTACAATTCCGGGTTCCCGCATTCGAGCTTTGGCCGTGCGTACGGAGGACGAGGCCGATTTCGCCCACGCAACCGGTCGGAGATCATCTGACCGCGAAGACGCTGGATCCATGTCCACTCGTCGTCCGCGCCAAATCTTGACGTCCCTCGCCGCACCCGAGCATACCGATTATCCATGTCTCGCATTTGGCGGGAGCTTCGATGGAATTGTCCGCAGGGGCTATAGGGCTAACACAATTCGTCGCCGGCGCGATCGCGCTCTTCTGTCTCTCGGCCTGCGCGGACCTGCATCTCGACCAGGGTCCGGACCAGGTCATTCAACGGACGGAAGGCGAGGACAACTTCGCCGTGCGGCAACAGGCCGGGCCGACCGCCGCGCGCGTCCTGCCCTATGCTCTCCTGTCGGAGCAATCCTACGATCCTCGGGTCTATGCGGCGCATAAGGTCGCGCCACGCGAGACCATCTGCTCAGCGGCCGATCCCAAGGATTGCGACGCGACGGAGGATCGACGCGCGGCCCGATGGCTCAGCGAATGGCGATATGTCTGGAGTTGCGACGGGCCCGAGGAATGCAAGGTGCGAACGCCGGGGCGGAACGAGCCGGTCGGCGGCCTGGGCGTCCAGGTCTGGGCGCGCAAGGGCGCACGCTGCTCTGAGGCGGTCATCGCCTTCCGCGGCACCACGGGCGGCAACAAGGGCGATTGGGAATCCAATTTCCACTGGGTCCTGCGCAGTCTACCCATTTACGACCAATACGATCAGGTCCGCGACCATATCGGCGACTTCATCGGCCATATCGAACGGGATCCGTGCTACCGGCCGGGCTCAACCCAGATCGACACGGTCGGGCATTCGCTCGGGGGCGGACTGGCGCAGCTTGCGGCCTATTCCGATTGGCGCATCCGGCGCGTCTACGCCTTCGATCCTTCGATGGTGACCGGATTTTATTCCGTCGATCCGCCGCACCGCGACCGGAATGTGCAAGGCCAAAGGATCGAGCGCGTCTACGAACTGGGAGAGGTGCTTGCCTACGGCCGCCTCGTCATGCTGCATTCCATTCCTTTGTCGCCCTGCAATCCACGTGTCGTCAGCGTCCGCTTCCACGTCTTCCACGGCGCCCCGATCGCCCTGCACAGCCTCACGGATCTGGACAACGGTTTGCTCGAAGTCGCGCGAGGGCACGAGCCGGAGACGAAACCGATGGTCCTCGAGCGTTGCGGTCGCGAATTCCCGAAAGCGCCCGACATCGCTGCGCAATGATCTTCACGGATCCGAATGAGCGACCGCTCTGCATGGTCACTACGCGTGCAGGCTCGCGCATGTCCGCCGGCTATCCTCCGCTCCCCTCGGCGGACTGGCGCTGCCGCCCCTAACGCGACATCGCACGCGGGCGGATTTGGTCCTGCCGCCACGCGCATGAGACCGCCTCTCACAAGGGCGGCCTTCCTTAAGCGTCAGTTCTGCTAGACTCCGATTCGGGCCGGGCGAAAGGATTTTGGCGCGAACCCATGGCGAAAAGCGGATTGTTGCGGCTGTTCGAGCGCGGGCCTGAACCAACCCATCTCGACCTCAGGCACAACGGCGAGGTTTATCGCATCGCGGTCAATCGCTCGACGCGATCGCGACGGTTCACCCTCCGGGTGCGCGCGGCGAGCCGCGACGTGCTGCTCACCATGCCGGCGCGGGCGTCGATGACGGCTGCGCGGGAATTCGCCGAGCGCCATTCGGCCTGGATCGGCGTGCGGCTCGCCCGGTTGCCGCGCCCGGTCGCCTTCGAGCCCCATGCGACGATGCCTCTGCGCGGCGTCGATCATACGATCGTCCACCGGCCGGGGGCGCGGGGCGTCGTCTGGACCGAGACCGGCGATGAGGGGGCGCTCCTCTGCGTCGCGGGCGAGCGGCCGCATGTAGCGCGGCGGGTGCACGATTTCCTCAGGCGCGAGGCGATGAAAGACATCGAGGCCGCGGTCGCCC
>NZ_JBKQOT010000271.1:0-3241 GCF_052145395.1 Roseiarcus sp. | reverse complement strand
TCGCCCTCCGCTCCGGGGACGGGTCCCTCCTATGGACTATCGGGACAACCCGCTGCGCTGGCCAAAACGCTCCCCGCCGCCGAATAAGCGCGGATCCGGACCGCCGTCGACACTCGCTGATCGCAGGGGTGGCAAGCCGCTTTGGCCTCGATGAGGCGCGGATCGTGGAGTGGTCCGCTCGCCACGCCGCCTTCGACCGCGAAATGCTTCTAGAAACCCGGGAACGGGCGGTTCCGATCTCCTTTATACAGGCGGAGATCGACGCGGCTGTTCGGGCGTTCGCGCCGGTCCCCATCTATTTCGGACTGGAGCTCGTCCGCCAACCCGGCGTCGTCGACGTCGATCCGGCGCACGTTGTCGATATGGTGAAAGCCGGCCACGCGGCGAACGCGGCCGGGATCGTGATCTCATGGGATCTCATGCACGCGCCCATGGACTGCGTCCGCGCGCTCGCGGAAGCGGCCGAGGCGGGGGCGACCTAAGGAGCCCCGCCTTAGCGATCTATTGGCAGCCCCACGCCGCAGGAGTCTTCTCAGCGTTCTCCTTCGTTATCAGGGGCAACGGCAGGAAATAGGGTTTGGCGATGTCGGCGTCCTTTCCGTTGACATGCAGCCAAGCCATTTTCATCGCGTTGTAGGCTTGCGGGTAGGGATCCTGATCGACAGTGCCAAAGATCTTGCCGTCGTAAATCAGCTGCCGGACATCCTGGGGATAGTCGCCCACGATGAATTTGATCTCGTCGCGCCCGTTGCGGAGCGCGAAGTCGACGGCGGCGCTCGCCTCTGGGCCCTGCATGATGATGGCGTCGAGCTGTCCCTTCGGGAATCGGCTGAGAAGATCCTGCACGGCGGCGAGGGCCTTGGCCGCGTCGAAATCGTCGTTCACGCGGGCGACTTCCTCATATTGCGGGTTCTTGGCGCGGAACTCGTCCCAGCCTTTGGCGCGCAGGATTTGCGGCGACGTGCCGGAGATGCCCATGACGTAGGCGACCTTGGCTGTCTTGCCGCCAAAGGCCTGATCGAGAAGCTTGCCCTGAAGCCGGCCGAACTCGACGTCGTCGGCGCCGACATAGGTCAGCACGTTCGCTTCGCTTCGCCCGAAACCCGCCTTGTTGTTGACCTCGATCAACGGTATCTGAGCGTCATTGACGAGCTTGATGCCGGGGATGATTCCCTCGCCGGAGGGGGTGAGGAAAATGAGGTCCTTCTTCTGCGCGATGAAATTCTGAAGGTTGGCGAGCTCGGTCGCGACGTCGCCGCTGTTGCCGTCGACGAGGTCGTAGGTGAATCCGAACTGCTTGGCGCCATCCTCAAGCCCGGTTTTGAAATTCGCGTAGAAAGGCACCTTCAGGTAGGCGACGCTGACGCCGATCTTCTTGTTCGCCGGCGCGGGCGTGGGGTTCTCCGACATCCTATTGGGAGGCAGACAACTGAGCTTGTCGGCGATGGCCGCCGGGATGAACGCGCAGAGGAGGCCGGCTGACAGGACGCTCAGCATGAGCGCCCCTCTGACTGTGAGACTCCGCGAGCCTGCTCCGCCTGATTTCATGGCCTTATTGTGGGTCATCTCCGATTCCTCCCGGATCGCTGTTACCTTCGCAATCGCTTTGTCCCTGTCGCTTCGGGATTGTCCTCGAACGACAGCGACCGCAACGATGCTAGCGCATCTCAAGCGTTCGCAAAACAGCCGGTCGTTCGTGGCATCAAAAGGAACCAAAGCCGCCTCGCTTCGAATATCCGTCGAACGCGACCGCGGCGATGAGAATGAGACCGGTCGCGACCGGCTGCCAGAAGGGCGAGACGCCGAACAGATTGAGGCCGTTCGCGACCACCCCAAGGAGAAAGACGCCGACGATCGTGCCAGTCATGAGGCCGCGCCCGCCTCCCAGCGGGGCGCCTCCAACAATCACGGCGGCGATGGCGGTGAGCTCGTATCCGAGCGCGGCCTGCGGCGTCGCGCTCGCTGTCTGGCCGATGAGGATGATGCCCGATATTGCCGCGCACAAGGACACGAGAATGTAGACCGCAAAGCGCACGCGCGCGGTATTGACGCCCATCTGAGCCGAGGCGACGGAATTGCCGCCCACCGCGTAGACGTAGTGGCCGAAACGCGTTCGATGGAGAACAAATCCGAGCGCCGTTGCAACGATGAGGAAGAGGATCGCCGGATTTGGGACTCCTAACAGGCGTCCCATGCCAACCGTGGTGAATGAATATGGGACGCCGAAACGCGGAGAGGCATTGGTGGCGACATAGATGAGCCCGCGCACGACCGTCATCGTCCCAAGCGTCGCGACGAACGGATTGACGCCAAGATAGGCGATAAGCCAACCGTTCGTTGCGCCGACGAGAAGACAGGCGGTGATGGCGCCGATGACTCCGATGGGAATGCCGGGTGTCCCCAGGTCGATCATGAGCGTCGCGCCGACGACGCTGGCGAGGGCGGTTACGGACCCGACTGAGAGATCAAACCCACCGAGAATGATTGCGAAGGTCATGCCGCAGGCAATGATCCCGATGATCGAATTCTGCTGCATAACATTGATGAGGTTCTGATATGTCCCGAAGGTCGAGGTCGTCGCAAACATGCTCGTGACGAGCAGAATGAAGACGATCAGGACGCCGCGGCGCCGCGCGACCGACGCGAGCCGGGTCCAGCGACCCACGGTCATGCGCCAGCCCCGGTCGACGCGGCGGCCGCTCCGGTGATCATGCTGACGATCTCATCCGGATGGGTCCTGGCCGTGCGGCGGTACCCGATCACTCGTCCGCGGCGCATGACCCAGACGCCATCCGTGATGCGGAAGATCTGATCAAGATTGTGGCTGATGACCAATATGGTCAGCCCCTGCCGCTTCAGCTCGAAAATCACCTCTTCGACCGCCTTGGTTTCAGCGACCCCGAGCGCCGCGGTCGGCTCGTCCATGAGAATGAGTTTCGAACCCCAGGCTCCAGCGCGCGCAATTGCCACGACCTGCCGCTGTCCGCCGGACAGCAACTCAACGGGTTCGGCGATTGGCGGCACATTGCGCATAAAGCGCTCGAGCATTTCGCTCGTCTTCGCGAGCATCGCGCGCTTGTCGAGGATGTGAAGGACTCTTGGGCCGGCGGTCAGCTCACGGCCGAGATACACATTTGCCCATACCGCGAGGTTTCCGGCGAGCGCCAGATCCTGATAGACTGTTTCAATCCCTTGCTCGCGAGCTTCCGCGGGCGAGGCGAACCTAGCGGGTTTCCCTTGG
>NZ_JBKQOT010000270.1:0-2653 GCF_052145395.1 Roseiarcus sp. | reverse complement strand
ATTGAACAGGATGGCCAGGAACTCGCGCGCACGTCCTCCAAGGCGACGGAGCCGCGGACGTTCGGAGCTGACTCATGCAGCTTGTGAGGCAGCATGAGATCGACCCCTTCGATGAGCCGATCAATTGCAGAGTTGAGGAACTCTCGGAATAATCGCGGATGGGCTGAGTCAACAAAGGAACCCGGTCCCCCATAGAGCACGGCTCAACGCCATCGAAGCCGCGATCGGCATAAAGACCTTTCGCGACAATGGCGCTCGGAGGTCGTTTCCGCGAAGGGGGCGACCCTCCGATCGCCGTCTATGACGGACGAGACCGAAGGGTCGGATTTCGGTCGAAGACGAAACAAACCAAGGCGCCAAGGGCGGCCGCCCCTGGCGCGGTTGACCTCGTCGGCGAGGCCAAAATCAACCGCCTTGGGTGAGGTGTTTCAGTGCGTGATCTCTCGACGCTCGCGCAGGAAGCGGAAAAACTCCATACCCTCGCTCAAGCGCCGCTTCAGCATGTCGGGACTAGTCGCCATCTCGCCAATGATCGCGGCGATCTTGTTCGGGCGAAAATAGAAGCTGCGATAGAAGGTTTCGACCGAATCGAAAATCTCGGTGTGGCTCAATCCCGGATAGCTCAACGGGGCGATCTGCCTGCCGTCCTCGTTCACCAGATCCGCATTGGCGTCGTCGAGCCAGCCCTTTTCCAGCGCCTGCTTGTAGAGAAACGTGCCCGGATAGGGCGCCGCCAACGACACCTGGAGCGTGTGGGGGTTGACTTCCTTGGCGAACGCGATCGTCTCCTTGATCGTCTCGTGCGTCTCGCCGGGCAGGCCCATGATGAAGGTGCCGTGGACGGTGATCCCAAGCTCCCGGGTATCCTTGGCGAACCTCTTTGCCACGTCGATCCGCATACCCTTCTTGATGTTGTGGAGAATTTGCTGGTTCCCGCTCTCATAGCCCACCAGCAGCAAACGCAAGCCATTGTCACGCATCACTTTCAGCGTGGCGCGCGGCACATTGGCCTTGGCGGTGCAGGACCATGTGATCCCGAGCTTCCCGAGCTCCCGGACGATCGCCTCGGCGCGCGGCAGATCGTCGGTGAATGTGTCGACGTCGAAGAAGAATTCCTTGACCTCCGGAAAAGCCTTCTTCGCCCAAGCCATTTCCTCGATGACGTGACCGACCGAACGGGTGCGGTAGCGATGCCCGCCGACGGTTTGCGGCCAAAGGCAGAACGTGCAGCGCGATTTGCAGCCGCGCCCGGTGTAAAGTGACATGTAGGGGTGCTTGAGATAGCCGCTGAAATATCGATGAATGTTCAAGTCACGCTTGTAGACTGGCGTCACAAAGGGCAAGTCGTCCATGTTTTCCAGGATCTGGCGGTCCGGCGTGTGCTGGATCTTGCCATCCGCGTCCCGGAAGGAGAGGCCGCGGATCGACTTCCAGTCCCGCCCGTCGGCGACTTCCTTGATGGTAAAATCAAATTCGTTGCGGGCGGCGAAATCGACGACCGGCGCGGACTTCAGGCACCCTTCGGCGTCGACCGCCGCCTTGGCGCCGATCAACCCGACCTTAAGAGCCGGGTTGGCGTCCTTGAGAGCCGTGATCGCTTTCACATCGGAGGAGAAGGAGGGCGTTGAAGTGTGCAGCACCGCCAGCTCGAAATTTCTGGCCTCGGCGACAACCTCGGCCAGCGAGGTTCGATGGGGCGGCGCGTCGATCAGCTTGCTGTCGGGCACCAGCGCGGCCGGCTGCGCGAGCCAGGTCGGGTACCAGAAAGACGGAATCTCGCGCTTCGTCTGGTAACGGGCGCCGGCGCCGCCGTCGAACCCGTCGAAGGAGGGCGCTTGCAGGAACAGGGTTCGCATCATTTCAGGTTCTCGCTGTCTCTAAAGCTGTCGCGCCGGGCGGACCCGCTTAAGCCATCGCGCCTGACGACGAAATCCGTTCCACGCCAGCTGGCGCGCGGACTCGATATAACAGGCGAAAAAGAACGCGAACGACAGAACGTCTCTTTAAGAGAGTTAGAGCGTCGTTCGCTTTTGGCAAATCAAATTCGCGCGTGAGGCAATATTTCAAGAACAGCCGACACGTCAAGGCGCCGAGAACCGCCGCCAGTCCCCAGGCGTCGAACCCACGAAGGGCCGCCTCGACCAGCGCCAGCGGCAAGGGGTGAGTGACGCCGCTGCTGATATATCCGACCGGGTCGACGGTGAAATCGTCCGCGCCCAGCGCAGTTCATGCCGAACCACCTCGCCGAGCGATTCTTCTTCGCATGAGTGAGCCACCAGCAACGGGGGAAGGACACCCCGATGCCCGGCTTGGCGTACCGCCTTGCCGATGGCGTAATCGTCGGCCAATTGGTTTGCCACCGCCTCGAAGCCCCCGATCCGCGATAATGTCTCTCGCGACAGCGCAATTGTCGCGCCTAGGCACGGCCGCGCCAGGCCGGCGGCGGCGGAGATGGATAGCGCAACTTCCTGAGGACATGCGGCGTCCTGAATCCTCACTGCGCGCGCTGCGCGGCTGATTCCTTCACACCTTGCCAATCCAATTGCGGTCTTCCCACACCGCCCGCAAAGAAATGAGATTGCGCCGGTCAAAAACATTGCCAGCCGCCGCGCCCAGCTTGCCTTTCTTGACGTTGTTCCACGCGTCGCTGGCG